>DATESJ010000001.1:0-17880 GCA_035270885.1 Sedimentibacter sp.
CGAAACAATTGCAGGATTAATGAATGCAAAAACAGGAGCTGTTTTATATAACAAAGAAAATATTATAGGGAAAACTCCCGATGAAATTATAAAATTAGGAATTAGTATGAGTTTTGTGCCTGAGGATAGATTAGGTATGGGGTTGGTAGGATCCATGGATATGGTTAACAACATGATGCTTAAATCCTACAAAAATGGTAATGGAATTATAATTGATAAAAAGCCCGCCAGAAAATTAGCCGAAGATTTGGTAGATAAATTAAGTATCGTAACTCAAGGTGTGGATACTCCAGTAAGAATGATGTCCGGCGGAAATGTTCAGAAAGTTTTGTTAGGAAGAGAAATTGAATCAGAGCCAAATGTACTTATTACGGCTTATCCTGTAAGGGGATTGGATATAAATTCTTCTTATGTTATTTATGATTTGCTCAATGAGCAGAAGGAAAAAGGAGTGGCAATTTTATTTATAGGCGAAGATCTAGATGTTCTTTTAGAGCTTTCTGATCGCATTATGGTTTTATGTCATGGTCAATTAATGGGAATTGTGGATACAAAAAAAACTAGTAAGGAAGAAATAGGCCTTATGATGGCAGGAAGAAAGTTGGAAGGAGTTGATTTGGATGAATAAAAGCAGCTCAAAGACACCTTTTATCAGGACTGTAAAAATATCTGAACGCTCTAACAGGGCTACTATTAATATAAGAATAGCAGCTTTCATATTGGCATTAGCAGCAGGAGGCTTATTTATTTATTTAATAGGTTATAATCCTCTAGAAATATATGGGACAATTATTTCAGGAGCATTTAGAAGCAAAATGGCATTTCAGGCCACTGTTAAATTTATGATTCCTTTATTAATGTCATCATTAGGTGTTACATTGGCCTTTAAAATGAAATTTTGGAATATAGGGGCTGAAGGTCAGATAATTTTCGGTGCCATATGTGCATCATATTTTGCTTTATTCCACAGCGATTGGCCTCATTTTATATTGCTTATAGTTATGTTTGCTGCAGGATTTATAGGCGGAGGTTTGTGGGGCTTGATACCTGCATATTTTAAGTCTAAATTTAATACTAATGAAACACTTTTTACATTAATGTTAAATTATATCGCACTTCATATTATTGATTTTCTAAGAGACGGTCCTTGGAAGGACCCAGGTTCATCAGGCTTTCCTAAAATAGCAAGGTTTACTGCAAATGCTCAAATTGATAAAGTTTTAGGGGTGCAATTTGGCTGGATTATAGCTATAATATTGGTTTTGATTGTATTTGTTTATATTAAATATACAAAACAAGGTTATGAAATAAGTGTAGTTGGTGAGAGTAAGTCTACAGCAAATTATGCGGGAATGAATGTTAAAAAAATAATTCTTAGAACTATGATACTAAGTGGCGGAATATGTGGCATAACTGGCATGATTCAAGCAGCTGGTTCAGATATGACATTGGCATCATCTGTAGCAGGAGGCGTAGGATTTACAGCAATAATTGTTTCCTGGCTGGCATATTTAAATCCTTTTGGAATATTCTTAGTTTCATTTTTATTTTCTGTATTGGAAAAGGGAAGTAGTGTAATGCAGTCAGCTTATGGATTGTCAACATACTCAGCAAGTGTTCTTCAGGGAATAATATTGTTCTTCATTTTAGGATGCGAATTTTTCTTAAGATACAAATTCACATTTTACAGAAAGGGTGTGCAAAAGAAATGAATATGTTTATTAAATTTCTCATAGCTGCAGTATTTGCAGGTACCCCTTTACTGTTTGGTACAGTGGGCGAAATTATGAATGAAAAGGCGGGCCATTTAAACCTTGGAGTAGAAGGTATGATGGCCATGGGAGCATGTGCTGGATTTATGGCAGGTTATTTAAGCGACAGTCTATTAATTGCCCTTTTAGCAGCTTTTGGAGCAGGTATGCTTGGTGCACTTATTTATGCTGTATTGACTATTACATTTATGGCAGACCAAAATGTTACTGGTCTAACACTTACAATATTTGGAGTTGGTTTATCAAATTTTGTGGGAGAATTTATGCTTATTTCTTCACCATCAAGTTCTTTGAAACTACCTGAACAAATAACTGCGCAAATAAGCAATGTTAATATTCCCGGCCTTAGCAACATTCCGCTTTTGGGTCCATTATTATTTCAATATAATATTTTCGTGTATTTAGGCTTGCTGCTTGCTCTTATTTGCGGATTGTATTTAAAACATACAAAGACAGGACTGAATGTAAGAGCAATAGGTGAGAACCCGGCAGCAGCAGATGCTGCAGGAATTAAGGTTACAAAATTAAAATATCTAAATGTTCTCATTGGAGGCGGTATCTGTGGTATAGGTGGTGCTTACTGCTCTATGATAATCAATGGCGGTGTGTGGATGAACAACCCAGTAAACGGCCAAGGTTGGATATCAGTGGCTCTTGTAATATTTGCCGTATGGAACCCATTAAGAGCAATTTTAGGGTCATTTATATTTGGTGCCTTTAATATTTTAAAATACTATTTTCCAAAAACAATCATTACTATCCCAAATGCCTTTTATGATATGCTTCCCTTTGTTATTACAGCATTAGTGCTGGTAATTACTTCAATAAGAAAGTCAAAAGAAAACTCTCAGCCGGCAAGCTGTGGAACTAATTATTTTAGAGAAGAAAGATAAGAACTGCTCTATGTGATATGATACTTCCCAAGTAGACATTCTAATTAATTAAAATTAGATATCTACTTGGAGGTATTTTTTTATTTCTGAAATACTCGTTTTATTTAATTAATTGATACATACAATTATATAAAACAATTCATTTCACTGATTTTTATTAAACATTTGTGGTATTATTATGTATAATACTTTACTAAAATCAAAAACTAGTACTTGAAAAGGGAGGTATTATGAAAAAAACATTATTTATAGTTATATTATTGTTTTTATTATTGGCTGGATGTGCTGCGGTATCTGATGTAACAGAAATCGAAACAGTAAATTTACAAAACGGAGATAATATTGTTATTACAAAAGACAGCGATGATGCAGAAATAATTTTACAAGCAATAAAGCAAAAAGAAAAAACTGATGCAGATATAACATCTTTAATAACCTATGAAATTACACTTAAAAAAGACAGTGCTCAAGAAGTTTATAAAATTTACTTTGATTTAGAAAATAAAGCTCTATACATTGCTCAAGACAATAACTTATATAAAGTTAAGGATAATGCTGCAAGGAAGCTTTTTTTGAGTGATGCTTTTTCATACATATATGTTGATGAAACAATATACAATACTTATATAGACGTAAATGGGAAAAAGGTTAGCCCTGATAATGAATATAAGTGGACTAGCAAAAATATTGAAGGTCATTATGTAAACAAAACAGGAAACTTACCGGGAAGATATGAAAAAATTAATAAAATACCCCTATCACAGGACGAAGCGATTGAAATTATATATGAAAAACAGCCAGATAGCCAAACAATAAAAGTTTATTTTGAAGGAAATTTAATTAATTCAGGGACAAATATCCATGATGTTTTAGACAAAATAACAAATGATGGTGAATACTTGGTTGAATGCTATAGTCAGTGGAACTTTAAGGAAGGGTTAAAAGCTTATGGCAGTCAAACATTGAAATTTAGCGCTATAATTGACAGACCTGCACAAATAAACATAATTACTAGAGAGAATTACCCAGGAAATATTTTGTTGATTTCTGTCGAAAATCTTAATGAAAATGAAACAGTAAAGGTAACAACTGATGCAGTTAAAATTAACAATGATCTTTATATTTACAATGATAAAAACTATTTTATATTCCCAATCGATTTATATGCACAGACGGGAGATTATAAAATTAATGCTCTTGTGAATGAAGGTATGGAAAATGAATATAACTTGGAAAAAACATTGACTGTTGCTAACAAAAGTTTTAAAACACAATATCTTACAGTTAGTGAAGAAATGAATGAAACAAACAATGATAATGCTGCAATTTATGAATTTGCTCAGCTTGTAAAGCCTGCAAGAACACAGTCTTTAAATGAAAAGCTTTGGGAAGGTTCATTTATTATGCCTATTGAAGGAGAATTGACAACGGATTTTGCAGAAATAAGATATGTAAATAATGAACCATCTTCATCCAGACACTCAGGCCTTGATTTGGCGGCTCCTACAGGCACACCAATCAAAGCTCCTAACAACGGAATAGTAACTTTTTCTATGGAAGGACTTCTTTCTCCAGGCAGTACGGTGGTTATTGACCATGGAATGGGGCTATTTACTTCTTACTACCACTTAAATTCAATTGACGTTAAAGAAGGCGACAAGGTCAAAAAAGGAGATGTTATTGGTACTGTTGGAACTACTGGGTTTTCAACTGGACCTCACTTGCATTATGCAGTAAGTATATATAATACATATGTAAATCCCTATCAGACTTTAAGCGGAATAATCGATTGAAAAATGTTTACCATATTGAAATTGTGGTATATAATAATTGTATAGTCTTTAAGGAGGTTATCTCATGGAATATATAGGATATGCTTGGCTGGGTACAATAATTGCTTGTGTAGTAATAGAAGCTATGACCTTGGGTTTAACAACAATATGGTTTGCAATAGGCGCAGTAGCAGCATGGCTTACTTATTTAACCGGTTTAGGATTAGAAGTGCAAATAGTGGTTTTCTTATTGGTATCCACATTAAGCCTTATATTTACAAGGCCCATTGCCATGGAGAAATTCAAGGTAGGGAGAATTAAAACTAATGCTGATTTATTAATTGGTCAATCCTATAAAGTTGTATCAACAATTGATAATATTAACAATGAGGGTACAGTAAATGTTAAAGGTCAAATTTGGACAGCAAGGTCTGTTGATGGCCAAGTAATTGAGAAAGATGAAATAGTAGAAGTAAAAGAAATTGTAGGTGTTAAACTTATAGTTCAGAAAAAATAACGGGAGGTTATTATGGAGTTTATAGGTTTTATATTATTATTTATTATATTAGTAGTTTTAATTGCATCTAATATCAGAATTGTTCCACAGGCAAATGCATATGTTGTAGAACGCCTTGGGGCTTATCAGTCAACATGGGGTGTTGGAGTTCATGTTAAAGTTCCTTTGATTGATAAAATAGCAAAAAAGGTTATATTGAAAGAACAAGTTATTGATTTTCCACCGCAGCCTGTAATTACAAAGGATAATGTAACAATGCAAATAGATACGGTAATATTTTTTCAAATTACCGATCCTAAATTTTTCGCTTATGGAGTTGACAGACCAATGTCAGCAATAGAAAATTTGGCAGCAACAACTTTAAGAAATATAATTGGTGATTTAGAGCTTGACCAAACATTGACTTCAAGAGAAATTATAAATACAAGAATGCGTATTGTATTGGACGAAGCAACTGACCCATGGGGTATTAAAATTAACAGAGTTGAAGTTAAAAATATTATGCCTCCTAAAGAAATTCAAAATGCAATGGAAAAACAAATGAAGGCAGAAAGAGAAAAAAGAGAATCTATACTTATTGCAGAAGGTCAAAAGAGTGCTGCTATATTAGTATCTGAAGGTAGAAAAGAATCTCTTATACTTGAAGCACAAGCAGAAAAACAAGCAGCAATTTTAAGAGCAGAAGCTAAAAAGGAAGCTTCCATAAGAGAGGCAGAAGGTGAAGCTGAAGCAATTATAAGCGTTCAAAGAGCAACAGCGGAAGGTTTGCAAATGATTAAAGATGTTGAACTTAGCAAAGAAGTTCTTACATTTAAGAGTTTTGAATCTTTCGAGAAGGCTGCAAACGGCCAAGCGACCAAGATAATAATCCCTTCAGAAATTCAAAGCTTAGCAGGACTTTCAAAAGCATTGTCCGAAACTATAAATAATAAATAAGCAAATAAAAATGCGCCTTAGGGCGCTTTAATTTGTTTTTATCTGAACATATCCTTGGAAAAAGTAATTCTACTTCTGCTCTGTATGAATTTATCTGACATAATACTTTGAACAATGAAGACAACACCCAATGCGGCAATAATGTCCCCGATACTTACCACAAACCAGTTACCAACAGGAATTATATTACCCAAAAAGCTTAGTGTTGCAGTTTCAGATGACGTATAAAACAATAATTTGCCATTGCTTAAAAGCTCAGTTATTTCTGTACCGTATATTTGTGTTGCTGCTTCAGGAGATAGAGGGAACTTAAATTTGTTAACCAAAAATGAAAACAAATTTAAAGCAAGACCTACTAATGGAATAAACATAAATTTTATGCTTAAATTTGCAGTTAAGAATAATCCGGTAAAAACCATTGACCCAATAAGAAATCCTGAATATAAAAATGAGTCATAATCATAAAGACCTAAATTTATAACAATAATACCTAAATAAAATAAAGCAGAAATATAAATCAAAGGTCTGTAGCTAAAATTAATATATGACAATCGGCTTAATTTTCCTCTTCTTAAAAAACCTATAATTACTCCTAATATTAAAGCTTCAAAAAACATAATTGCCTCCATTTCATAGAGTTACAATAATTTTACAATATATATTTAATTATATCAACTTTTATTTGTTAAAAATTGCAGGATATTCTTAAAATAAATAATAATAAGCTCACTAAAACAGTCAAACGTTGAAATTTTATAAAAATCGCTGTTATAAATGAATATTGACGGGGTAAAATATCTATGTTATTATTTTTGTAATTATTTACTTACTTAGGAGGTTCTTACTTTGTTAGAAGAAGGCTCGATATGGGGTCCATTGGTTTTGCAATTAGTATTGATTTTTGTTAATGCGATTTTCGCATCTGCTGAAATAGCAGTAATATCCATGAACGATAACAGAATGGATAAAATGGCTATTGAAGGAGATAAAAGAGCCATTAAACTTTTAAAGCTTACTGATCAACCCTCACAATTTCTTTCCATAATTCAGGTTGGAATTACATTGGCAGGATTTTTTGGTAGTGCTTTTGCTGCAGATAACTTTTCAGGTAAATTAACTGACCTATTAATTAGAATGGGGTTAAATGTACCGGCTAACACATTAAACACAATATCAGTTATAATCATAACCTTGATATTATCATATTTCACATTAGTATTCGGAGAACTTGTTCCCAAAAGAGTTGCAATGAAAAATGCAGAAAAATTAGCTTTGTTTATGTCAGGTTTTTTATACCTAATTGCAAGGATGTTTGCACCCTTGGTTTGGCTCTTGACTGCATCTACCAACGGTATTTTAAGATTGTTAGGCATTGACCCTAATTCTGAAGATGAACATGTAACAGAAGAAGATATTCGTATGATGGTTGATGTAGGTAGTGAAAAAGGTTCTATTAACGCAAATGAGAAGGAAATGATTCAAAATGTTTTTGAATTTGACAATAAAACTGCCGAAGAAGCTATGACTCATAGAACAGAAGTGGATATACTTTGGCTTGATGAAACAGAGGAAGAATGGGATGCGAAGATATCAGAGAGCAGACATTCAAAGTATCCTGTATGCGATGGAAGTGCAGACAATATAATTGGTGTTTTGCATGTGAAGGATTATTTCAGGATTGAAGACAAAAGCAGAGAAAATATAATGAAAACGGCTGTAAAGCCAGCCTATTATGTTCCTGAAACAGTTAGGACCGATGTTTTATTTCAAAATATGAAAAAAGGCAGAAATCATTTTGCTGTTGTTTTTGATGAATATGGCGGAATGAGCGGAATTATTACCATGAATGATTTGCTGGAACAAATAGTCGGTAATATAGATGATGATTTCTTAAATCCTGAAGAAGCAGAAATTGAACAAATTGATGATAATACTTGGAAAATCAGAGGTTCAGCATGTTTGGACGATGTTTCTAAACAATTAAATATAGCTCTTCCTGATGAGGATTTCGATACATTCGGAGGGTTGGTTTTTGGCGTTTTAGGTATTATTCCAGAGGACGGAAGTACGTTAGAATTAGAAGAATATGGTTTAAAAATACTTGTAACAGAAATTAAAGGAAGAAGGCTGGAAACGGCTATAGTATACAAGAATTCAGAAAATGATAATGAATAAAGATATTCTTAAGCAATATCTTGTATTATCTAATACAAGGAGGTACTATGGATTATTTATTGAGTAAATTATTATTCTTGCCGGGAATATTGTTAGGAATATCAATTCATGAGTTTTCACATGGTTATGCAGCTTATAAAATGGGTGATAATACTGCTCAATTGCAGGGGCGCTTAACCTTAAATCCTATGAAACACTTGGATCCAATGGGATTTATGTGCTTGCTTTTGTTTGGTTTCGGCTGGGCTAAGCCTGTAATGATTAATTCCAGGAATTTCAAGAATCCCAGAAGAGATGATGCTATTGTGTCATTGGCAGGACCTTTAGCAAATTTTTTTGTAGCATTTTTATTTACATTCTTTATGAAATTGGCATATACCTTTTTGCCATACACATTATTAGGTCAAATAGTATTTGAAGTACTTAGAAGCACAGTCCATATTAATTTAGTTCTTATGGTATTTAACCTGCTTCCAATACCTCCACTTGATGGACATCATATATTGGGAAGTATAGGGGGAGCAAAAGTATGGAATTTCTATAATAAATATTATGATCAATTAAGATTTGCAATGCTATTATTAATTGTATTTAGGGGTATAGGAACAATAATCGGACCTGTTATCAGCCTTTTGTACAGATTTTTAACTTCGATATTTTTTTAGGTGAAGAAAATGGAAACTAAAAAAGAATTAAGAAAAAGAATACTTAATATAAGAAATAATATGTTAGTTGAAGATGTAAATAAGAACTCTAGTGCAATAATTGAAAAAATAAGAAGTTTGGATTTTTACAAACAAAGCAAAGTTGTTTTTATATACATGGACTTTAACAAAGAAGTAATGACTTGGCAGCTTATTAAACAAATGCTGTCTGAAAAGAAGCGTGTTGTCATACCATATACCGATACAATCAATACTGAAATAATTCCATCTGAAATTACAAAGGAAGCAGATTTAAAGCTAAATCCTTTCGGATATTATGAACCAAAAAATATTTTAGCTATTGATATGGAAGAAATTGATTTGGTTATAGTTCCAGGAGTTGTATTTGATAAGAATTTAAACAGAATTGGATTTGGTAAGGGATACTATGACAGAATTTTGAGTAAAGTAAAGGCCTCTGCGAAAAAGGTAGCGGTGGCACATGAATTTCAGGTGTTAAATTCAATACCTACAGAAGAACACGATATTAAAATGGATATGATAATAACAGAGGAAAATGAATGGAAGGGGGACACACTGAAGTGACCCCGTACTTGATTATCTAGCAAGAGTAATTACATAAACGTTCGAAACACCAAAATTTAAAAGCGTCTTAGAGCATTCATCAGCAGTGGAGCCCGTTGTGTACACATCATCTACCAAGAGCACACTGCTGTTTTTTATTTGTTCATATTTATGAGGGGATTTTATGATGAATGCACCCTTCATATTCTTTCTTCTATCTTCCTTGCTTTGTTGGCTTTGCTTGCTTGTTTTTTTAGCCCTTTTTAGAACGTCGGCATAAGGAATGAACAATTTATCGGCCAAATATTTTGCAATCAATTCAGACTGATTGTAGCCTCGTGTGCGCATTTTAGATTTGTGAAGGGGAACGGAAGTTATGTAATCAAAGTTTGTATAATCAATACTAGACATGTAATCTAAAAGACAGTTACCAAAAAGTTTATAAAAATATGTTTTGTTGTAATATTTAAAGTTATAAATACTATCCTTGATAATTCCCTCATATAGAAAAGGAGACTTGGAAACTTCAAAACTTCTGTCGTATACACTGCAGTCAGGACATAGAAAATTTGATGAATCATAAGAGATGGGCTTAGAACATTTTATGCATACAGGTGGCACAATTCTTTTAAGTTTTTTTTCGCAATCAGCACAAATGTACTTTTCATTTATTGATTCATCATAAACATTACATACAAAACATGTATTTTTTTCTGTGTACAAAAGTTCTAAAAATGATTCCATATACCCTTTCATTTTATCCTCCCAAGTTGGCAAGACCTGCCACGTGCCACGGGGACGGTTCCGCTGGCAGGTTAGGTATTACATATCTGTGAGAAGTCTGTATGTTTCAACTGTACTTGCAAGTCTGTAATCAAGGGCTGAGAAACGCTTATCTATTTTATTGTTTTCAATCATTTCTTCCATGTATTTTTCTTTTCCTACAAGTACAACCAATTGTTTTGCTCTTGTTATGGCAGTATAAAATAAATTTCGTGTAAGAAGCATGGGAGGCCCCCAAACCATTGGCATAACAATTACAGGAAATTCGCTTCCTTGGCTTTTATGTACAGTTGTGGCATATGCAAGTATCAATTCATCCAATTGGCTGAAAGAATAGACAACTTCTTTTTCATCATCAAATTGAACATATAATTCTTGTTCTTTTTCATCAATAAATAGTATGCATCCTATATCACCGTTATATATACCTTCACCTGTCACAAAATTATTATCTGTTAATTTCCATTCGGCTTGGTAGTTATTCTTTACTTGCATTACTTTGTCGCCAACCCTAAATGTGTATTTTCCAAACATCTTTTCCTTTTTGAGTTTGGAGGGAGGATTAACTGCAGCTTGAATACTTTTATTAAGCTCTATAACCCCTGCATCACCCTTTTTCATAGGGGAAAGTACTTGAATATCTTTCAATGGATTAAGCTCATACTTAGATGGCAGACGGTTTTTATATAAATCAACAATGAGCTCTACTATATCTTTTGTTGTATTTTGTCTCATAAAGTAAAAGTCCGAGTCCTTTTTGTTTAATGTAGGAAGGGTACCACTATTTATTGCATGGGCGTTTTGAACAATCATACTTCCTGCAGACTGTCTAAATATCATATCAAGTCTGATTGTTTTTATGGTATTGCTTTTAATTATATCTGATAAAACATTGCCTGCCCCTACAGATGGAAGCTGATCAACGTCTCCTACCATTATAAGTCTTGTACCTCTTTTAATAGCTTTTAGCAAATTATTCATAAGCAATATATCAACCATGGACATTTCATCAATGATGATGGCATGACAATCTAAGGGAGAAGTCTCATTTTTATTAAATGTTAGATTACTGTCATCTTCTCCAAAAGCATATTCTAACATGCGGTGGATTGTTTTAGCTTCTCTTCCTGTAGATTCCGTTATGCGCTTAGCTGCTCTTCCCGTTGGAGCACATAAAAGAACCTTTTTATTCATGACTTCCAATATTTTAATAATTGATAGTATTATTGTTGTTTTACCTGTTCCTGGACCTCCGGTTATAACTGTTACACCATTTAATATTGATTGTACTACGGCTTCCTTTTGCATCTGTGTAAGGGAAATGTCCTTCTCTTCTATTGAAGTTAAATAATTTAGCACTTCATCTTCTGAAATATAAAAATCCATTCTTGCTAAGTTTATTAAATCCTTACATACATTTACTTCTGCCTTGTGGTAGGGAAGATAGTATACAACAGATTCTTGGTTTATTGTTTCAATATGAATTTTATCCGTAAAGGCCATGTTTCTTATTTCATCTTCTACTATTTCAACTGTAGTTTCAAGAAGGGAAGCAGAGCTGTTAACTACTACATTGTAAGGTGCGTAAGTATGACCTCTTGCGGCATATTCAGATAATATATGTTTCACTCCTGAACTGATTCTGTAGGGAGAGTCTTTTTCCACACCTAAGGAGGACGCTATCTTGTCGGCTAATTTAAAGCCAATTCCGTAAATATCTTCAGACAGTCTGTATGGATTATCTTTTATAATTGCAACAGTGTTTTTGCCATATTCTTTAAATATTCTGACACTATAGTTGGTGCTTATGCTGTTGCTTTGCAAAAACATCATAATTTCTTTTATATCTGCCTGTTCTGCAAAGCTCTTTGCAATCATGTCAGCCTTTTTTTCGCCGATTCCTTCAATTTCTGTAAGCTTCATAGAGTTATTTTGAATTATGTTAAAGGTATCTTCTTTAAAAGCATCTACTATTTTTTTGGCAGTAAACTTTCCTATGCCCTTTATTAAACCTGAGGATAGATAATTTTCAATTTGCTCTAAACCTGTAGGCAATATGGTATTATATATATCAACTTGGAATTGCTCACCGTATTTTGGGTGTTTTATCTTTTTTCCAAACACTTCAATATTTTCACCGGTTACATCAGTACCAAAAACCCCAGTTACGGTAACTAAGTCATTTTCTGATTCCAACAAAGCAACAGTATATCCGTTTTCATTGTTTCTAAAAATAGTTTCAACTATTGTGCCCTTTAAACTTTCCATTAAATGCTCCTGAATTTTATTAATAAAATTATACCACAAAATTATCCTTATGGAATAAAAATCATTTTATTTTGAAATTTACAATTTTCTCTTTAAAAGAATAATAAACTGTGATAAACTGAATTTCAGTTTAAATGTAAGGAAGATAAGAGGAATGTCCTCAAATATATATTAGTTGTAAGAAAGGGAGAAATATGTCGAAGGAAAATTTTATTAAAGGTGCTGCAATATTAGGAGTTGCAGGGTTATTGGTAAAAATATTGGGGGCTATTTACAGGATACCTCTAACAAATTTAATAGGTACGGAAGGAATAGGTTATTATCAACCTGCCTATAATATATATAATCTTTTATTAGTAGTGTCCTTGTCAGGATTTCCTACAGCTATTGCAAAGATGGTTTCAGAAAGAAGAGCATTAGGCAATTATGAAGGTGCATACCAAGTTTATAAAATATCAAGATGGGGCTTATTCTTAATTGGTCTTATTTCATCTATTTTTGTACTTATATTTGCCCGTAATCTTGTTACATTTTTAGGTTATCCCGGCTCTTACTATTCCATGATAGCATTGGTTCCCGCCTTGTTTGCAGTACCTTTGTTATCTGCATACAGAGGATATTTCCAAGGATCTCAAAATATGACTCCCATTGCCTTGTCTCAGTTAATAGAGCAAGTATTTAGAGTTGCAGTTGGTTTATATTTAGCATATGCATTGTTTGGTAAAGGGTTAGAGGAAGCTGCTGCAGGAGCCACATTCGGAGCGTCAGCAGGAGGAGTTGCGGCTCTGGTATTAATTTATATAATGTTTTTCTTTAGCAAAAAAAGATTAAAAGAAGAAATTGCCTCATCAAATAATAACAAAATAGAGCCTGTGTGGCATATAGTAAAAAGTCTCTTATATATTGCCATTCCCATAACCATAGGTGCTTCAATTGCTCCTTTGATGGGAAATATGGATACATACATTATTTCTAACAGACTTTCATCAATAGGATATAATGATATACAGATTGCTGATATGTTTGGTGAACTAAGCGGTACAGCCCAGACCTTAATTAATTTTCCTCAGGTGTTTTCTACAGCTGTGGCTATGAGTTTAGTTCCTGCAATTACAGAAGCCTTTACAAAAAATCAGGTAAAAAGATTAAATGTAACTGCAAATGCAGGTGTGAAAATGTCTTTAATCATAGGTCTACCCAGTGGAATAGGTTTATTTATGCTGGCAGAACCTATTATAGCACTGCTTTATGCATCTATTGGTCCCGAAAAGCATGCAAGTTCTGGAGCACTTTTGGAAATATTAGCAATAGGAGTAATTTTCTTAACATTGGTTCAGGCTTTTACAGCCATACTCCAGTCTATAAACAAGCAATTTCAGCCAGTTAAGAATTTGGCTTGGGGCTTGGTAGTAAAGGTAATCTTGTCATATATGTTGATTGGAATACCAAGTATAAATGTAAAAGGAGCAGCAATAAGCACTACTGTTGCATATTTAGTTGTAGCTCTTTTGAACTGGAAAGATATTAATAAAACAAAAATTAAAATAGATTTAATAAAAATATCTTCAAGAACACTTTTATCTTCTGCAGTGATGGCAGTTACTGTTGCTGTTTCTTTCAAAGTTATCAAAGCTGTAATGGGAAGCCAAAACCTAGCAACATTAGGCTCTATAGCAATAGCAGGATTAGTATATGTAATTTGTTTATTTGCTAGTGGGGCAATTACAAAAGAAGACCTTGAGTTAATACCAAAAGGAGAAAAATTAAAGAAATTTGTGAGGAAATAAAATGAACACAATTCAAATTATCGGATTGGGTGCAGGGAGCGCTGATGATTTAACTGTAAAAGCTTACAAGGCACTTTCTGAAAAAATACCTACATTTGCAAGGACAGATCGTCATCCTATTGTTAATGAATTAAGAAAAAATATGGATATTGAAAGTTTTGATAAGTATTTTGAAGAATATGAAGATTTTGATGAAGTTTATGAGAATATGACTCTTAAACTTATAGAATTATCAAAAAAATATGGAAAAATTAATTATTGTACTGCAGGAAGTCCCTATTATGGTGATATAGTAACAAAAAAATTGACAAATGAATATAAAAGCCAAATAAATACAATAATAATTGATGGAATGAGTTTTCTTGATAAATGTTTAAAACTTTCGGGTTTTGCTGATTATAATAATATTAAAATTTTAGATTGTTTAGAAGCAGATGAATTTTCATTTGATGTAAATTCATTTAATGTTATTACACAAGTGTATGATTTGGAAATTGCATCTTTACTTAAAATAAAGCTAATGGAAATCTATCCGGAAGATGTAAATACTCTAATTATTGATGTTTTGGAAGAAAATGTTAAAAAGATACCTCTTTTTATGCTGGATCAAGAAAAAAATTATGGATTTTCAACATATTTTTGCATTCTGCCTATTGAAATTTCAAAAAATAGAGTGTATAATGTTAATAATCTTCTAAGAATTGTAAAAATATTAAGAGGTCCTGACGGATGCCCTTGGGATAAGAAACAAACACATCATTCTATAAGACAGAATGTTATTGAAGAAGCTTATGAAGTGGTGGATGCAATAGACAATGATGATGTTGACAATTTGGTGGAGGAATTAGGTGATTTATTATTCCAGGTTATATTTCATTCTGAACTTGGAAGTGAAGAAGGCTATTTCAATTTTAATGATGTTATAAACAAATTATGTACAAAGATGTATTTTAGACATCCTCATGTGTTTGGAGATGTGAAGGCTGATAATGCAGAAGAAGCATTAGCTAGCTGGGAAAATTCCAAGCAAAAAGAGAAAAATTTAGCTACATATACTGACAATTTAAAAAATGTCCCTAAAGCATTATCAACCTTAAGCAGAAGTTACAAAATACAAAAGAGAGCTGCTGAAGTTGGCTTTGATTGGCCTGATTCAGATGGGGCAATAGAGAAAATTAAAGAAGAACTCCAGGAATTCATTGAAGAATACAACAATGACAACATTGAAAATATGGAAGAAGAGTTCGGAGATTTGTTGTTTGCACTTGTTAATTTTGCAAGGTTTGAGAAAATTAATCCTGATATTGCTCTTAATAAAACAATTAATAAGTTTATTGATCGTTTTGAGTATATAGAAAAAAATTCTACTAAAGATTTAAAACAAATGACTTTGAAAGAAATGGATGAGTTATGGGAAGAATCAAAGTTCCAATAGGAATTTAGATAAAATAAATAAAAACATTTTTATTTAAGGAGGATTTTATGAATAAAGCTGAATTAATAACTAGTGTTGCAGAAAAAACTGGTTTCACTAAGAAAGATGCAGAAAAAGCATTAAATGGCTTCATGGAAACAATAAAAGAAGAATTGGTAGCAGGCGGAAAAGTACAATTAGTTGGATTTGGAACTTTTGAAGTTAGAGACAGAAAAGAAAGACAAGGAAGAAATCCAAGAAATCCTGGCGAAACAATAGATATTCCTGCATCAAAGGCACCTGTATTTAAAGCAGGTAAATCATTAAAAGAAGCAGTAAATAAATAATAAGAAGTGAAGGGGGACGGTAAGTCCCTTTTTGTATGCCCTAACCCCATTTGTCTGAGTCTTTTTTCAGAAAAATGGTCGGTAGGTCAACCGCACAGAATTCCCAATTTATGCGACGAAAGAAGCAAATAAATTGGTGAATTCCCCTGCGTATGCTCAGTTTTTGTGTGCGTTCCAACTTATTGTTGACAATTAATTAGTTATCTATGTATAATATACTGATATTTACAAAGGGAGGATACATGTGGGAAATAATTGAAGATACTCTTATTGATTCATTTAGGATGCTACCATTTTTATTTGTAGCATATTTAATAATTGAATATATAGAACATAAATCATCAGGTAGATTGGTTAAAGGATTAAGAAAGTTTGGTGTTGTTGGGGGAGCAGTTCTTGGCTGTGTTCCACAGTGCGGATTTTCCGTTGCAGCATCAAATTTATATGCAGGAAGAATTATAACAACAGGCACACTAATGGCTGTATTCTTATCAACATCCGATGAAGCAATACCTATTTTATTGTCAAATCCGGGTAATTTAGATACAATTATCTTGCTTATAGCTGTAAAAGTTATAATTGCAATTGTAGCAGGACTTGCAGCAGATTATTTGTTTAAAGGTTTTTTTGTTAAGAACGGCAAAGAAAACATATCTAATGCAATACATCATCATGTATGCACAGACTGTGGATGTGATGATGAACATGGCATATTGAAGCCTGCTCTCAAGCATACAATGAATATATTCATATTCTTGATTCTTACTAATTTGTTTTTAAATATATTAATATCATTTGTAGGCGAAGAGAATTTATCTAAGCTTTTATTAAATGACAGTTTTCTTCAGCCTTTATTGGCAGGAATAATTGGATTGATACCAAATTGCGCAGCATCCATTTTACTTACTCAACTGTACATAGAGGGAAGTTTAAGTTTTGGCTCTGTAATTGCAGGACTTTCTACAGGAGCAGGAGTAGGATTGCTAGTTTTATTCAGAGTGAATCATAATATAAAAGAAAATATTAAAATCATATTGTACATATATATTGTTTCAGTATTAGCAGGTTTATTAATACAATTTATAATGTAATATAAAACATCTGGGATGTACATTAATAACACAAAAGTGGGACAGTGCGTCCCACTTTTCTATTTTTTTGAAGTTCCTAAATATGCTTCTATTATCTTTTCGTTTTTTAACAGTTCAATTCCTTTACCTTCCATTGTTATATTTCCCGTTTCCAAAACATAACCGTAATCTGCTACCTTAAGTGCTTTGTTGGCATTTTGTTCAATCAATAGAATTGTAGTTCCTTGTTTGTTTATTTCTTTTATTATATCAAATATATCATTTACTATTAAGGGAGCTAAACCTAAGGAAGGCTCATCCATCATTATCAGTTTGGGTTTTGCCATTAAGGCTCTTCCTACTGCTAACATTTGTTGTTCTCCTCCTGACAATGTTCCTGCAAATTGCCAAGCCCTTTCCTTTAGTCTTGGAAATAGTTCATACACTCTTTTTACATCTTCATCGATACCATCTTTTCTTAGGTAGGCACCTATTTTTAAATTTTCAAGAACAGAAAGATTAGCGAAAACTCGTCTTCCTTCCGGTACCAAGGTAATACCCTTAGCCACAATATCTATAGTGTCCTTGCCAAGTATATTTTCTCCTTGAAAGGCAATTTCACCACTATTTGCTTTTACAAGTCCTGCTATGGTCCTTAGAGTTGTACTTTTCCCCGCTCCATTGGCGCCAATTAAAGTTACAATGGACTTTTCCGGAACGTGGATGCTTATACCCTTAACCGCTGATATTCCTCCATAATTCACGTGTAAATCATCAATTCTAAGCATCTTCTTCCACCCCCAAATAGGCTTCTATAACTCTTTGGTTATTTTTAACTTCGTTAGCAGTACCTTGTGCTATAAGCTGTCCAAAATCCAAAACATAGATTTTTTCTGAAATTTCCATTACTAAGTCCA
>DATESJ010000002.1:0-3529 GCA_035270885.1 Sedimentibacter sp.
TTCTGTAGGCATTCCTAACAATTGAAGTCCCTGATGTGTCCAGATTGAAACCAAGTTGAACATTGCATCCTGCAAATGTCCTTTAAATATATTTCCTGTCATGAATTTTGTAGGAGGCATATATTTAAGAGGTGCCTTAGGGAATATTTCTCTTGCCATTTGTGCTTGAGAAAGTTCAAACAAAAATCCGTTTTCTAAATTTGGATTCATTTCAAAGGCATGACCAAGTCCCATTTGTTCTTCCGGAAGACCTGCTTTTAATGCAAATTGTTCATTTATAAACTGAGAAGCCAGTACTGTGTGTGCTTCTTCATAAGCATCTGCTGTAGTAAGGTAATTATCTTCACCGGTATTGATGATTACTCCTGCAAAACCATTGATTATTCTTGAGAAATACTGGTCAACCAATGTTCTTTGCATATTTATATCTCTAAAAAGAATACCGTAAAGTGCATCATTAAGCATTACGTCAAGTCTTTCAATCGCACCCATTGCTGCAATTTCTGGCATACATAAACCTGAACAGTAGTTGCATAGACGAATATATCTTCCAACTTCTTCTCCAACTTCATCTAAAGCTTTACGCATAATTCTGAAGTTTTCCTGAGTTGCGTAAGTTCCACCAAATCCTTCTGTTGTAGGTCCATATGGAACATAGTCCAACAAACTTTGGCCTGTAGTTCTTATAACAGCAATTATATCAGCACCTTGTTTTGCTGCAGCTTGAGCTTGAAGAACATCCTCGTAAATATTACCTGTAGCAACAATTACATATAAATATGGTTTTTTACCTTCACCTATTGTATTTAAGTATTCATCTCTTTTTGCTCTGTTGTTTTTAATTCTTTCTACCATTTCCTTTGCAGTTTCATAAACTGCTTCCATAATCTTGTTTTCATCAGCAATTGGAAGTTTTGTTATTTCAATTTCTCCTGAACTTACTTTTTCAGCAATTTCTTGTGGAGTTTTTCCTGTATTAATCATTGCATTACCTATCCAGAATGCTGCTCCTCTGGATAATCCACCACCTTCTTTGATAGCATCTATCAACACATTTGGAAGTGGTTTTTCTATTTCATCTACACCGTCTACACCCATGAGACGCGCAATTGTTCTTTCAACTGTAACAGTAGTATTTTTTTCAATGAACTGTTGTACATTTTCTGCAATATTTTCTGCTGCCGTACGTGCGCTGTTAATTAACTCAGGGTTTAAGTTTAATTTGCTTTCCATTTTTCCTCCTTCTATTTGTTGTCATTCTGAACCGAAGGTGAAGAATCTCAAAACCTGAGATCCTTCGCTTCCGCTCAGGATGACACTACAAGTAACTTTCTGCATCTTTGATAATTTCTTCGTCTATCCCTGCCATTTTAGCAATTTTAAGTGCATCCTTTGGGATATCACTTGAGTATTTTACTTCAATAAGTCTGTAATCCATATATTTTTGAACTTGATTAATATTATTTATTTTAATTAAATCAGCCTCATCAGGAAGTTTAAGTCCCTTAACCTGCAAATTTTGAACTTTATCATCATTTGCAACATTATCATAATGTGTTGTTAAAACTGTTATGCAATCTTTGTTTTTTAGATAATTTACAACTGCCTTTGTAATTGCATAGCCTTCCTTTGGATTAGTACCTCCTGCCAGCTCATCTATTAAAATGAGACATCTCTTGGAGGAATTTTTTATAGCTTCTTTTAAGTTTACTATTTCCGCCCCAAAAGTAGAAAGACCCTTTTCAATGGACTGATCATCACCTACTGAAATATATATATGTTCAAAAAGGCATAGCTTTGCATATTCACAAGGAACAAACATACCGAGGCTTGCCATTGCAGCAATTTGACCGATCATCCTGAGAGATACTGTCTTGCCTCCCATATTTGCCCCTGTTATGCAAATTACATTTTTATTAAGGCTTAAATCAATAGGTACATATTCAATATGTTTATCCTTCAATGTTTTTTCAAGTTTAAGATTTCTGCCGCCTTTTATTACAATTTGCAAATCATTGATTATTTCCGGTTCTATAGATTTTGTCTTTTGAGCATAATTTGCTTTTGCAATAATAAAGTCTAATTCACCAATAACTTCTGTGTTTTTTTGCAAAATATGACTAAGTTCCTTAATTTCCCTGGAAATGTTTTGTCGAATTCTGTATTCCTCATCTTCTTCTTCCAAGGATAAGCTTTCATATTTTTGTTCTAATTCATCAATTTCATCAGTATTTTTAATTTTGTAAATAATATTTAAATAATTCTCTCCGGATATTCTTAGGTTTTGTTCATTGGTAAGCTCATCATTTTTTTCTTTTTGAGACTTACTGATTATTGCTTCGTCCTTCAAATTTAATTTAATACTATATTTATTTTGAATTTCTTCTTTTATTTTTTTCTTTAATATTCTAATATTTTTCTCGGAAAATCTTTTTTCATTTCGAATTTCCTTTAGTTTTTCAGAATACTGGTCGTAAATATAAAATGTGTTTAATTTTTCATGAGCCGGATCAAGTTGTTCATATAATTGTGGCAAGGGTGTTAATTGAGATAAATTTAAATTATCTATGGAAATGCCTCTTATTATTTTATCCATTTTTTCAACTAACATCAAAAAATTCTTGATTTCAAATAATTCAACTTCATCTAAAACCTGATTGTTTCTTGCCCTATCAATTGTTTCATGAATATTTTTAATGTGTTTTAAAACATCGATTATATCACGCCTTTGTTTTAGTTCAATAAAAGCCCTAATTTTATTGAACTCTGCCCTAAGGTCTGCCTCTTGACCTTTTGTAAAAGGCTTTGCTTCTTGTTTCGATTTGATTCCGTATTCTGTTATAGTTTTTACTTCATTAAAAATATAATCGAAGTTTATATTTTTGATTGTATTTTCCGTCATAAAGCTTTTCAATATTCATCACCGCCCGTCACTACGTCAACTATTTTTATTCCCGGTAGAACTTTTTCCATACTTTCTTTTAGAAGTTGGCTGTCAAAGAAATATCCTGCGGGAGATACCGGATTTAAGGTCACCGCCAAAATATTTATTGTATTTAAAGCTTCAACCTTAAGACCTTTACGTCTCATTTCATTCCACACATTTATATCTGTAAAAATCTTTGTTCCGTCTTCTATTATTAATTTAATGCCTCTTAAATATTTGTTTTCCCATAAATCCTTCAACAGTGCAGAGGTAACTGCACCTTTAACAAAGACATGTGTTGTTTTTTCATCAATTAATTCACTGATTTTTTTGCCGCCTGTAATACTTGTTTTAATATTGGGAATAACTGCTTTTCCGTCTTCTGTTATTATGCATGTCTTATTAATTTTTTGTACGATCTTTTTAACATGCTCTTGGGCCCCTCTTAATGAGTAGCATTCTACTGCGTGGGCTGTTTTTTCTAAAACCTTTTTCATATCCCTGCTTAATACAGCTCCTGTTGCAATAAGACATGCGTCTGTAATTACAGGTGATGAAACAGCTTTTCTGTCTATGGCTCCATCTATGAATACTACTTCTGCT
>DATESJ010000003.1:0-7425 GCA_035270885.1 Sedimentibacter sp.
AGGCGAAGAAGCATTTCAGAAAATGTTTCATCAAGCTGATTGACAACATCTTTCAAACTTCTCTTTTTATCTTGCAGGAACTCCATAGGTACAGGTGCTTGATATTTCAATTCATATTCTTGAATATTTCTATATTTGTCTAATGCCCTATGCTCATCAGCATATTTGTCATCAATATATTTTGTTATGGATTTAAATAATTTTTCACTAAATGCAAAAGCTTTGGTATCAAACATTACAAGATATACTGTCATTTCATTTTCAAGTAAAAATTCACTTATTGCAGAAATTGCAACCTTTAATGCTTCATCTTTTGGATAACCATAAATTCCTGAAGAAATAAGCGGAAATGCAATTGATTCTAATTTATATTCCTTAGCTAACTTCATGGAATTCAAATAGGCATTTTTCAGAAGTTCTTCTTCATTATTGTTGCCACCCCTGTAAATGGGACCTACAGTGTGGATAATATATTTTACTGGTAGCTTATATCCCTTTGTAATAACCGCTTCACCTGTTTCACAGCCACCTATTTTATCGCATTCAGCCTGCAGCTCTTCTGCTCCGGCAGCTCTAAAAATGGAACCACAAACTCCTCCACCCATTTTAAGAGCGGAGTTAGCTGCATTTACAATTGCATCAGCCTTCACCTTAGTTATATCATTTCTAATTATTTCAAATGGCATAATATCCCTCCAAAACATTCTCTTTATAATAGTATAATATCTCCCCACCCTAAAATCAAGTCATTCCAGGAATTCTGGGGACGGACCTTGGAATTCCAGGGACGGACCTTGAAATGCCACATCAATCGGAATTCCAGGAAAGGACTTAATGAAAACTAAAATAACGCAAAAAAGTCCTGATTATCAGGACTTTGAGTTAGAGGACTCCTCTATAATTCTTATTCGTTCATTATATCTCCAAACAATTCTTCATCTGTTGGCTGATTTGGAGGTGTAGGGTATGAAACCCATGTAATATTGAGAAGTTTTTCCCATGTTATATTGTCACTTGAAATATTTCCACCCCAAGTTCCACAACCTAAACTAAGTGTTGTAGGCATTCCGTTTGTCCATGCACCACTGTTTGACAAACATTGAGGCTGTCTTACCATTAGACGACTTGTTTTTGTTTTTAAAGCGTAATCAAGTATATGCTCATCATTTGTTGAGTGAATACCACAAGAGTGGCCTTTACCCATAAAATCAGTAATTTCATTTACTCTGTCAATTGCATCCTGGAATTCTTTATATTTGTATAAGGTAACAGTAACTGAAAGTTTTTCGCCTGAGAATGGATACTCTTTGCCTACATTTTCTTCTTCAACCATAAAGAAACTTCTGTCTGCAGGAATATTTAATCCTACATATTCAGCAATTTTATTTGCTGGCTGTGCAATTATTTCTCTTGCCAAAGCTCCCTTAACCCACATTTTTGACTGCATTAAATCTTTTTCTTCAGGACTAAGCAAATAACCACCCTCTGCTACTAAAGACGCAACTAATTCATCATAAATTCCTTCTTGAATAACAAGTGAATTTTCTGCTGAGCAGCTTGTTGCAAAGTCGAATGTTTTACTTCTTTTGATTTTGTTTGCAGCATCCTTAATATCAGCAGTTTCATCAACAATAACAACTGCATTTCCAACACCTACTCCATAAGCAGGAGTTCCTGACGTGTAAGCAGCGTGAACAAGTCCACCGCCTCCTGTTGCTAATACTAAATCACTTTGTTTCATAAGTTCCTGAGATATATCTAATGTAGGTTCTTCAATTCCTATTACTAAATCTTCCGGAGCATCATATTTTTTAAGTACATCTCTTATAATATTAATTATATAAGTGTTTGTTTTCTTAGATTTTGGATGTGGGGACATTACAATTGCATTTCTTGTTTTTATAGCCATTATAGCCTTTAAAACAGGAGTTGCTTCAGGATTTGTAACAGGAATTACAGCTCCAATTACTCCCACAGGTTTAGCTATTTTAATAAGACCTTTTTCTTCATTTCTTTCTATAACTCCCATGCTTTTTTTGCCTTCCATATCTCTTATGGCACCTTTAAGCTTGTTCATTAATTTTGCATATTTTGAATCATAATTTCCATACTGGGTTTCTTCGACTGCCAATTTAGAAATTTTATCTGCATTATCAGCCTTTACAATATTCCACACAATTGCTTTTGTTAAATGGTCTACTCTTTCCTGGTCAAAACCTTCGGCTATTTCTTGTGCCTTTCTTGCTCTTTCAATTAATGATGCTACATATTCTGTTGAATTAATCATTTCTTTCCTCCTAAATTTTATAATGAATCTTTGTAAATTTGAATTATTTGTTCTATGCTTGCTTTTCTCGGCGTATTTCCGGGACTTCCGCTATTAATGGCATCCTGTGCCATTTTTGGTGTTAATGCTAAAAATTCTTCCTTATCTATTCCAAGACCTGATATTGATGGTATTTCCAAATCATCATTTAATTGTTTAATTGCCTTAACAGCTTTTTTTGCTGCTTCCATGGTTGTAAGCCCTTCGACATTTTCTCCCATTGCCTCTGCTACCTTAGCGAATTTTTCAGGTGCTCCCATTAGTGCGAATTCCATACATTTAGGTAACAGTACTGCATTAGATATACCGTGAGCAATGTGGAACAAAGCACCTATAGGGCGGCTCATTCCGTGTACTATAGTTACAGAAGCATTGCTAAATGCTATTCCTGCTTCCATTGAAGCTATCATCATTTCACTTCTTGCTTCTATGTCATCACCGTTTGCCCAAGCTCTTCTAATATATTTTGAAATTCTTTTTATAGCTGATAAAGACATAGTTTCCGTAAATGGATGGGCTTTCTTTGATATGTATGCTTCAATAGCGTGAGTAAATGCATCAATACCTGTAGCTGCAGTTGTTTTTGCAGGTACACTCAAAGTTAGCATAGGATCATTTACTGCAATCGCAGGCACAATATAGGGGCTTCCTATTAACATTTTAACATCGTTTTTAGTATCTGCAATTATTGTGAACTGGGTAACTTCTGAGCCTGTTCCGGAAGTTGTTGCTACAGCCACAACAGGGGGTAGCGGATTTTTCACTTTTCCTAAACCCATATAATCAACTATATTGCCTGAATTGTTAGCCATAAGACCTATTGCTTTAGCTGCATCTATAGGACTTCCACCACCTATTCCAATTAAGAAGTCGCAGTTTCCATTTTTGTAAATGTTCAACCCTTTTTCAATCATTAGATCTGTGGGCTCACCGTTTACTTCATTATAAACTTCAAATACAATATCCTGTCCATTAAGTAAATCTTGAATTTTTTGAACATTACCTGTATCGGTCATTACCTTATCGCTGACAATCAATGCTTTTTTACCCAATGGTTTTACTTTATTTCCTAATTGTTCAATACATCCTGCTCCATATAGTACAGTTGATGGCATTAATATTTGCATTTTTTCCCTCCTAATATAGTTGTTACATTAAATAGTATGCACAATTCATGCCAAAATAAAAGGGCTAATTACTAACGTTTACTACTGTAATGCATTTTAAAACTGTTACATTTCTATACATTTTTTGTAGGAATTAAGCGGGATAGCTTTACAAATGTTAAAAAACAGCAATGTTGTATGGTATTGTAACACTGTATACAATTGTAAGACTATAAACTATACTTTTTTAATTTCTGATATAAACTTGCTCTATTTATTTTAAGTGCCTGGGCTGCTCTGCTTTTATTTCCCCCACAAGCCTTCAATGTATCAATAATCAATTGTTTTTCAAGACTATTTAAATTATTTCTTAAATCGCCAACAGAAACAAGACCTCTGCCTTTAATGATTTTTTCAGGAAGTTGTTTAACATGTATTGTGTTTCCATCAACAAAATTGTATGCTCGTTCAATTACATTTTCAAGTTCCCTTATGTTGCCCGGCCACATATAATTTAACAAATAATCCATTGCTTCTTCATCTATTTTTTCAATATAAATTCCGAACTTATTGTTATATTTAGAAATGAAAAAATCACACAACAACTCAATATCATCCATTCTTTCACGAAGAGGCGGCAACTCAAGCAATAATACATTGAGACGATAATACAAATCTTCTCTGAACTCTCCCTTATCAATCTTCTTTAATAAATTTTGATTTGTTGCAGCTATTAACCTTACATTTACTTTTTTAGGGGAATTTCCGCCAACTCTTTCTACTACTTTATCTTGGAGAACGCGAAGCATTTTAGATTGCATATCAAAACTCATATCACCTATTTCATCAAGAAACAAAGTTCCCTGGTGAGCCATTTCAAATTTCCCTATTTTCCCGCCCTTTATGGCACCGGTAAAGGCTCCTTCTTCATAACCGAACAGCTCTGATTCCAATATATTTTCAGGTATTGCTGCACAGTTAATTTTTACAAAATTCTTATCCTGTCTGTTGCTCATTTCATGAATTGCATTTGCAAAAATCTCTTTACCGGTTCCACTTTCACCTGTTATTAGTACAGTTGAGTCAGAATTAGCTACCCTTCGAATGGTTTCTTTTAATTCAAGGATTTTTTTGTTGTTTCCTATTATATTATCAATGGCAAAGTAATTACCCTGAACCTTTTTTAATCGTTCCTTGTAACTAATCAGTTCTGTATTAGCTTCTTCCAATTTTTTATATAGCACATTTACTTCTCTGAAATTTTTAAACAATACCTTGCCTATGGCTCCTGTAACTTTTCCATCTTCTATAATGGGAATTCTTGAAGTTACTGCATCATGACCGTTAATCCTTTGTATTTGATCTATTTCTGCTTCTCCTGTTTTCGCTACAATATGAAGTCTTGTATTTTCAATAACATCTTTTACATGTTTTCCTATGGAATTTTCTTTTTTTATTTGTAAAAATTTCGCATAAGAATTGTTCATTTTTACTATAAAACCATCTTGGTCAACCATAACAAGGCTCTCAGATGTATTTTCAAAAAAAATTTCCAATGCTTTATTTTCAATTTTTATTTTTTCAATTTCTTCCATGCAGTTAAAATTACTATACATCTTTAAACCTACCTTTGGGACAGTTGGCACATACCTTCCATCCTGTCATACTTTATTTATTGATAATTATATCAGTTTAGTGCCTTTTCTTCAATTGTCAACTACTGTCCTAATATAAATTTATTTCCACTTGTTTGGCTTATAACACCTTTCATTTCCAATAGAGTTAAATTACTTAGCAATTGACCAGTGCTCATTTTTGTTTGCTGCCCTAATTCATCAAGAGTATTTATTCCTGTTTTTAAACAGTTTATAATCTTTAGCTCATCATCAGTTAAGGTGCTTGTATCAATAGAGGTATTTTGAAGTTTCACTCTTTCTTTTAAGACCAAAATTTCTTCAATAACATCATCTATTGATGTAGTTATTTTTGCGCCGTCTCTTATTAAAGCATTTGTTCCCTTGCTGTATAAACTATCAATGTTGCCTGGTACTGCAAAGATTTCTCTTCCTTGATTTGCAGCATGACTGGCCGTAATTAATGTACCGCTTCTTTCCTGAGCTTCTATTACAAGTACTCCATCAGAAAGACCGCTGATAATTCGATTTCTTTCATGAAAATTAAATGCAACCGGTTGTATATCAAATGGATATTCGGTAATAACAGCCCCATTATTTTCAATTATTTGTTGAAATAGTTCTAAGTTTTTCTTAGGATATACGATATTTATGCCGCATCCTATTATGCCATATGTTTTTGCATGGTATTTTAAAGCAGTTTTATGAGCTATGGTGTCAATACCCACTGCAAGACCACTTACTATATTTACATCAATTTGAGATAATCCCTTGGTCAATTTTTCAGCAGCCCATTTTCCATAGCTGGTAGCTTTCCTGGAACCTACAATGGCAATGGATATATCATTAATGCTTTCTAAACTACCTTTATAATATAATAAATAAGGGGAACCTTCAATTTGCTTTAGCTTTTTTGGGTATTCTTCATCATAAATAGTTACAATTTGAGAGTTTTCATTATTTATCTTTTCCAATACTTTTTCTTCAAAGTTATTTTTGCTTTCAGAAAGCTTACTAATTTTGTCACTTAAAAAGAAGGTCAAATTGTATTTCTCGCTTTCAAAGTTGTCCCACAATTCCTGACTAGAGCCGAAATATTCCAATAGCTTTCTTACTTTCCTGTTTGATATGCCATTTGATGAAAGCCACAATAGAGTTTTTTGATTTATATTTAAACTTTCCATACTTACCTCCAGTATTTTCTGTCTAAATTCCTATATTGAATAGCTTCTGCTATATGCTTAGTTTCTATATTTTCAAAGTTTTCCAAGTCTGCTATAGTTCTTGCAACTTTAAGGATTTTATTGTAGGCTCTGACACTTAGCCCTAAAACTTCAAATGCATTCTTCAACAATAATTCCGATTCCTTATTAACCTTGCAGAATTTAGCTATACCCTTAGTTGAAAGCTCAGAATTAGTCATCATGCCTATGTCCTTATATCTTGCTAATTGAATATTTCTTGCTTTTATTATTCGTTTTTTAATTTCTTGGGAACTTTCTTCAAGTCTCATATCTTTTAAATCATCATATTTAACGGGCAAAACTTCAACTTGAATATCAATGCGGTTTAATAAGGGCCCTGAAATTTTACCTAAATATTTGTCAATTTGGCCTTGGCTGCAGGAACAATCGTGAGTTGGATCCCCTAAATATCCACAAGGACAGGGGTTCATTGAAGCAACCATCATAAACTTTGCAGGGAAAGTAAATGAGCCGCTAGCTCTTGAAATGGAAATTTTGCCATCCTCCATTGGTTGACGCAAAACTTCGATAACACTTTTAGGAAATTCGGGAATTTCATCTAAGAATAAAACGCCGTAATGGGATAATGATACTTCACCAGGTCGTGGTCTTGAGCCACCTCCGGCCATTGATGTGCGTGATGAGGTATGATGAGGAGAACGAAAAGGTCTCGATTTTATTAAACCTTTATTGTTCAACAATCCGGATATGCTGTAAATTTTAGTTACTTCTAAAGATTCTTCAAAAGTCAAATCTGGCAAAATTGTAGGAATTCGCCGGGCAATCATAGTTTTGCCTGAACCGGGGCTTCCTAACAATATGATATTGTGCATACCGGCTGCTGCAATTTCAACTGCTCTTTTCATTGCAGGCTGTCCCTTTATTTCAGAAAAATCTTCCTGGAAATAATCTTTTGTAGCGGTGAAATCATATTTGAATTTGTAGGGCTCAATAACTAAATTCCCATTTAAATAACTAACCAACTGAGTAATATTATCTACAGGTATTATGTCAATTCCTTCTATGGCGCCACATTCTTCTTTATTATCTTCAGGTATTATTGCTCTTTTAAAATTATTGTTGCGCATGGAAATAATCATGGGCAAGGCACCGTC
>DATESJ010000004.1:0-2477 GCA_035270885.1 Sedimentibacter sp.
GCTTTGCTAAAGCCTTGTTCCTATTATTTTTATTTCAGGTTCTAATTTTATACCGAACTTGTCATATACATTGCTAATTACAATCCGCATAAGTTCTAAAACATCTTCGCAGCATGCATTATCATAACTAACAATAAATCCACTGTGTTTGTCTGAAACCATTGCACCCTTGTATTTTAATCCCTTAAGTCCTGCATCTTCAATTAATTTAGATGCATATCCATTTTGAGGCCTCTTAAATGTACTTCCGGCGCTGGGCAAATTTAAAGGTTGCTTTGATGTTCTTTTTTCATTGAGTTCCCTTATAATAGCCATTATATCTTCTTCTCTGCCTTGGCTAAGCTGAAGCTCTGCCTCAAGAACAATGTGCTGAGAATCGGAAATTTTAGTACGTCTGTATGCAAACTCCATTTCCTCATTGTTAAATTCATGTATATTGCCGTCAACATCCATGCATTTAACCTTTCTTATTACATCTTTCATCTCTCCGCCGTAAGCACCTGCATTCATTGGAACTGCTCCACCCAAATAACCAGGTATACCGCTGGCAAATTCAAAGCCTGCCAATTCTTCTTTAGCAAGATACTTTGCTAATGATGATAAAAGAACTCCTGCTCCAACTGTTACTTTATTTCCATTTCTTTCAATTTTATTAAATTTATCCCCTATTTTTACGATTATTCCTTTGTAACCTTCGTCTGAAATCAAGAGATTTGTTCCATTTCCTATAACAAAATAATCTATTTCATATTTCTTTATGAGCTTTAATACGCATTTTAAGTCTTCTGTATTCTCAGGCACTGTCAATATACTTGCAGGGCCTCCTATTTTAAAATAAGTGTGGTTTTTTAATAGTTCATCTTTAAGTACTGTTCCCATAAAACTTGATGTCAATTCATTAAGCATTTCATTAATTTTTAATTGATATTCCATTGCTCCACCCTTTCTAGATCAATATGTATATATTAACATTTTTTTGATGTTTTTTAAAGACATATTTTTATTATATGCAGATTTGGCCATAAATTAACAAAAATTTTATCATATGATAAAGTTTGACAGATGGATTTGAGCAGACATAAAAAAACAACTGAAAGGTATAAGTTCCTTTCAGTTGTTTTTATGCATCATTCATGTCTTATATATTTAAAAACTTCTTTCCTTCCTTTATCTGCCTTAAAACTTCTTTTGGGGCAGTTCCTCCGTAAGAAACTCTTCCACTTACGCAACCTTCCATGGTTAAATCCGGAAGCAAACTAATGCTTAATCTTTTGTCGATGTTTCCTAGTTCTTCATCTGATAATTCATCAAAGTCCTTATTGTTTAATTCACAGTATTTAACCATTTTACCTACCAATTCGTGAGCTTCTCTGAATGGTATATTATTTTTTACAAAATGTTCTGCAATATCAGTAGCATTCATGAAACCGCTTTTGAAATGCTTTTGAATATTATCAAGATTAAAATCTGTTTTCTCAATCATCTTTGCCAATATTAACAAGCTTTTTTTCAATGTATCACTTGTATCAAAGAGCCCTTCCTTATCTTCTTGAAAATCCTTGTTATAGGCTAAAGGAGTTCCCTTCATAACTGTAAGCATCTGCATTAAATTCCCGTAAATCCTGCCTGTTTTTCCTCTTAGTAATTCTGCCATGTCAGGGTTCTTTTTCTGAGGCATAATACTGCTTCCTGTACAAAATGAATCGTCAATTGATATGTAAGAGAATTCCTGAGAATTCCAATAAACAAATTCTTCAGCTAAACGACTGATATGCATCATACAAATAGAAGCGCTACTCATAAATTCAAGAATATAATCTCTATCACTTACTGAGTCCATAGCATTTTCAGTAACATTCTTAAAGCCCAAAAGCTTAGTAGTCAAATGTCTGTCTATGGGAATTGTAGTGCCTGCAAGTGCACATGAGCCAAGAGGATTGTAATCTGTCCTTTCAAGACAGTCATAAAACCTTTCCATGTCACGTTTGAACATTTGAAAGTATGCCATTAAATGAAATCCTACAGTTACCGGTTGAGCATGCTGCATATGGGTAAAACCAACCATAAGCTTATCGTAATATTTCTCTGCTTTTTCAAGGAGAATATGCTCTAAGTATTTAATATTTTCTATCATCTCATTGATTTCATTTTTAACATAAAGTCTTGTATCAACTGCAACTTGATCATTTCTACTTCTGGCTGTGTGAAGTTTTTTGCCAGTATCTCCTAATCTTTCGATTAAAATCCCTTCTATTGCCATATGAATATCTTCATTATGAACATTAAAAACTATTTCATTTTCTTCTATTTGTTTCTTTATAATTTGAAGTTCACGGATTATATTTTCTTTTTCTGTTTCATCTACTATACCCTGTTGACAAAGCATGGTAACATGTGCAATGCTTCCTGCTATATCACAGTCATACAGTCTTTTATCAAAAAATATTGAAGCATTAAATTCTTCAACTATTTCATCC
>DATESJ010000005.1:0-22059 GCA_035270885.1 Sedimentibacter sp.
TCACATGAACAGCCTACATTAACATTGACAGGTGGAACTATTTCAACAATTCTTACAGTAACAAAAATATCCGGAAATAAAATTTTTCTTGACTTTTCATGTCACGATGAAATCGGATTAATTTGCAAAGGAATATATGAAAGAGCTATCGTAGAAAGGGAAAAATTAATGGAAGCTACTTACAGAAGAGCTCAGAGCAAAATGTAATCCATTTAATTGAGGTGTTTAAATGTTTAATATTAATCCATTTGTTGCAATCGTTTCAATAATTGTAATTGCCGCAATATTTGTTATTTTTATCAGAAAAGAATTACGTTAAGCAAAGGAGCTATTATGAAAGAGATTTCATTCGCATTTTCAGTATATTTATTAGGTTTTGCTGTGTCGGTATTCATTGCCGCTATAATTAAACTTATTTTATTTATGATTAGGAAATTTTCTATTAAGGATGTGAAAAATTAACATGAATTTTATAAATTTATTTCAGGGAGTAGGAACACTGTTTGTTCAGGAACCTAAAATTGCAATAGCAAGAATTGTACTTATTTTTCTAGGTGTCTTATTGGTTTATTTAGGCAAAAAAGAAATTTTAGAACCCCTTATTATGATTCCTATGGGTTTTGGTATGGCAGCAGTAAACTCCGGTGTTCTATTTCTCTCAGCTTCACAAATTGGAACTATTTTTATGGATCCTATGGTAACACATACGGACGAGCTTATAAGTATATTGCAAATAGATTGGCTTCAACCTATTTATACTTTTATGTTTAGCAATGGTTTGATTGCCTGTTTAGTTTTTATGGGTATAGGAGTAATATCTGATGTAGGAAGTGTTTTAAAGTTTCCCTTTACAGGTATGCTGATTGCAATGTTTGCAGAACTTGGAACAGTTGCTACTTTTCCTATTGCTCATGCAATGGGTTTTACATATGGCGAAGCTGCAGCAATATCTCTTATAGGTGGCGCTGACGGTCCCATGGTACTTTTCGCATCACTTGCATTGGCAAAGGATTTGTTTGTCCCTATAACAATTGTTGCTTATTTGTATTTGAGTTTAACATATGGCGGTTACCCCTTTCTGGTAAGGTTTTTAATACCTAAAGATATTAGGAGTATAGTAATTAAAACTACGGTCAGAAACAATATTACCTCAGGTGAAAAATTAGCATTTGATATAGTAGCATGTATAGTGCTGTGTCTTTTGTTTCCATCCGCAGCACCTTTATTCCTAAGCTTCTTCCTTGGTAACGCCATTAGAGAATCTGGAATTTCCAGATATTCAAAACTTTTAGAAGATGTTTTTCTATATTCTGCTACATTCTTCTTAGGTTTAACCTTAGGAGTTCTATGTGAAGCAAGCACAATTTTAAACCCTAAAATATTACCTCTTCTAATTTTAGGAATATTAGCATTGCTTCTATCAGGAATTGGCGGTATTTTGGGAGGATATGTTGTATATTTCATGAGCGACAAAAATTTCAATCCTGTAGTAGGAATTGCAGGTGTTTCCTGTGTACCTACAACGGCTAAAGTTGCGCAAAAGGAAGTCTCCAGAGTTACTAAATACAGTTTTATTTTGGAATATGCTATGAGCGCAAGTATTTGCGGAGTTATTACATCTGCTATTTTGACAGGTATATATGTAACATTGGTTCCATTATTATAAGTATTATTAATCAACCTAAACTACATGACAATTAATAAAACACCGTTCATATATCAATTGAGAAATATATGAACGGTGTTTTTCTTTAAATAACAAAAAATAACCATCATTAATTGAACTAATTATTCTTTTTTCTAACTTTTGTAACTATCAATATAATTACAATTATAAATGCAAATATCAAAATAATTGGTGAAAACATAAAGAAATAACTCAGAAAGTTGCTTATTTCTTTTTCAACTGTATCCATAATTGTTACTTTATCTTTGTGATAAAGAGTAAATGTTAAATCATCCTCTGGCAGACTTTCTATTGAAGCTGTATAAATATTTCCTTCTTTAATTAATTCTATGCTGCTTTCCACAAGATATGGAGATTCTTCAGGCGGAATAATCTTGATATTTAAATTTCTAAAATCATTCCAATTCTTTGCTGGATTTAAAATATAGTCATAAGTATATATAGGCTCTTTAGTTTTCCTCCTGTCCATGCTTCCATCTGTTTGGTAGCTTACACTTACTGTTTTTACAGAGTTTTGAGGAAATTCTACCTTGTAAAACAAAGTTATCATTCTGTATATGTTGCCATAAGTCAAAAGTTCATCTTCTGAGCAATAACCAAGATTATTTGTAAATTGGTCGTCCAAAGCCTTTGCAAACACATTATACAATTGAGTATCTGAAATATCATCATAACTTACATAAGAATTATTTTTTATAGTTTCAAGCAAATAATTCTTTACATCCTTTTCAGTTTCGAAAATTTCATGTTTGTATAAACTTGTTTTTTCACTGCGATTTCCGCTTCTGTATCCTTCAACAGTAAAACTAATATCCTCTCCCAAAACAAAAATATCCAAAGTATTTTGTTCCCTGCTCCATCCGTGTATAGTTGTTTTTTCTCCATCTCTACTAAGGCCTCTGAATCCCCTTGTAAAAACCTTGGTTTTGCTATGGTCAAATGCTAAGTCAACAAAAATTTCCACACCTTCATCAGAATCAGGAGTAACTTCAATTGAATAAAGTTTACCTATTTCATCTGAAGTAAAATTTTCTGCAATATAAACATCATTACTTATAGTTCCGACAATTTCCTCAAAATCAAAATAATCCTCTTCAGTTTCCTCAGAATCATTAGAGACCTTCTTACTTTTTACTGTTTCTCCGAAATAAACTTCATATGGAATTTCTTCATTGTCAACTTTTATTTTAATATTTTCACTAAAAGTAGATCCTAAATTCCCAATGTAGGGAAATGCCATTTGAACTGTTAAATCCTCATTTGTAGGATTAACCATTTCATATTCTGCGGTAACTATGCCAAGGGGAGCATAATGCTTTTCCTCACTGGAAAAATCAAATGTCAAATTTTCTTTATTTACCTCAATAGGAGAATTTTTATCCACAGCTAATAGCCCTGACGAAGGAAGCCCTGTCATATATACCGGGCCGGAATTAGCAAAAACAACAGCAAAGGAGAAAATTAACAAACCCACAACAATTAACTTAATAACTCTTTTCACAACATCACCTCTCTTATATGGAATTCTGGGGACGGACCTTAGAATTCCTCGCTTCTGAATACTGACATAATTATTTCATCATAATATTTACCATCTTTAAAAACCTCATCCTTCAATACGCCTTCCACTTTAAATCCACACTTTTCATAACATCTTTGAGCTCTAATATTAAAGGAAAATACATTTAACTTTATTTTTCGAATGTTCATATTGTCAAATATAAACTTCATCAATACTTTCATTGCATCTGTTCCATAACCTTTATTCCAGTAGTTTTTATCACCTACCATAATACCAATTGTGGCTATACGGCTTGTCCAATTCACTTCATTTATACCACAACCACCTATATAATTATTAGTTTCTATATCCTCGATAGCAAAATTATATTCCCCATTTTTATTTCCTTTTTGCAATTTTACCCATTCTTCCTCTTCCCATAATGTCATTGGAAATGGAATTCCAGGTGCTAATAACTTTTTCAATTCTCCATCATTAACAAATTTAGTTGCTATAGGTATATCTTCTTCCCTATAAGCACGCAAACAAACCTTTTCACCGTAATACATTTGTCATCCTCCTCTTGTTATTTATACACTACTTCAAATTTCTCACAAACAACTAACATATTTTCGTTAAACTCTTTGCCTAATTCTTTCACTTCTCTTGAAAAATATTCTGAGTGAGCTCTTTTCCAATATTTTAAGGACTTATCTCCCTCTCCTTCAGTTTGAGCAAATTCTTCCGTAACATCTTTAAAGGGAACAATATCAATATTCGATGTTCTTATAATACATTTAGCTTCACCTTCCCAATTTGTTATAACACTTAAGTCACCTACTTTGGGGAGCTCTTCATTTTCAGATTCATAAAATAAATATAAGGATGCTGTCGCTTTTTTTATTCCATCCATAACTAATTGTGCCAATTCATCAGCATCTTGTTTATTATCACAAAAATACCATGATGTGTATATCTTATTTGTATTGATAGGGTTTTCGCCCAATGATTTAAGATAATCAGTCCATATTTTTTCTATCGATTTATTTACCATATTACCTCCATAGAGACAGTTTAGTCTTCAGTCATTATACAAAGACATTAATTTATCAGTTATTGCTTGCAGCTGTTTTTCAGTTTTATAAATTTAGAACCATGAGATCCTCGTCTAAATACCTGTTATCGACTTTCATTGCCTTTTCTTCTATTCCATATGTGATAAATCCAAATGATTCATACAACTTCTTTGCTTTTATATTATTACTTACTACAGCTAAGACAATTTGTTCTAACCCTTCTAATGAACTTCCCTTAGAAATAAATTGAGATATTAGTTGCTTTCCTATGCCCTTCTCACGATATTCTTTTATTACATACATTCCCCACAAATTAGCCTTATGTTTTAATTTTATTCTTTTTTCGCGTCTGAATCCAATCATGCCTATAAGTAAATTATTGTCATCAAATGCACCTAAAACAAAATCTTCATCATTTGGTGCTATATAATTAATAAAACTTGTTTCAAGCAAATCAATAGGTTTATTTATTTCTTCTTCATAAGTTGCTCCAAAAGCATCGGAGCTTTCCATTAATGCACTAAACCGCAAATCCCAAAATTGTTTTAAATCCATTCCCTTTAATTCTCTTATTATCATATTTCCCTCCCTGTTCGGCAAATGGGCCTCCCACATTTAGTCTTTCATTTAATGACATATGCAGGGTATAGCTTCTTATATACCAAATACCCGTTGAAAGCTGCAGCAATAAAATAAACACCTCTTATGGCCATAAATGGTAAATTCAATCCTAAGGCTATACCGTTAATATCACCGCTTACTAAAAATGATAATATGGAAATATATACAGGGTCAAGTAAAAGAAAAATAAAAGTTACATAATAAATATAATTTTTTATTAGCTGAGCTTTTAACGAAAGAATTTTAGGCGTTAATAGTAATAGTACATATCCTATTACAATTGTTGTTATGCTGCTTAATCCGGAGAATAAGGCAAGTCTAATTCCATCGATAGTTAATGGCTGTGTTATTTCTACCTCAACACCAAAAGGAAGTATTTTAATGCCTTCGAAAGCACCGAAGATGTTCGCTAAAATAACATGAACACCTTCATGAATAATCAAATAAGTTAATCCAGCCAGTAAAAAATATAAATATTTTCGTAAATATGATTTTATTTTACTCTCCTCCAAAATAAGTATCAATGTAAATATATATTACTTTGATTACATTATAACATGGATTCCCGATTATTTAATTTTATTTTATGACAAATAATAATATGTATGTGAATTTTAAGGTACAACACCTACCGCGGAATTTCAAGGTCCGTCCCCAGAATTCCACTGTCCCATTTAATTCCAAAATTTTATTGAATTATTTATTGATTAGTGTTATACTTGTTTTAGGTGATTTTATGGAAATAGAAGTAAGATTGTTTGCATCTTTCAGAGTTGGGCGTTTTAAATGCAAACGTTTAACCATCGATGATGGAACTAAAATCATAGATATACTAAATTCTTTAGAAATAAAAAAAGAAGAATTAGGTTTAGTTCTTGTTAACGGCTTGTATAGTGATATTACTTTAGATTTAAATGACAATGATGTTTTGGCAGTATTTCCTCCAGTTGCAGGAGGTTAAAAGTATACTCCCGATTCATAGGAGCCTAAGTGGTTTCTATGAACATTAGGCGTAAAAAGTAATTTTTACACCCGCCATTGCGCAAAGGGATACAAATTAACTATGTTAATTTGTATCCCTTTTATTTTAATCAATGATTGAAATAAAAAGTTTCTATTTATTTATTACTTAAAGGAGGGATTTTGATGGCTAAAGGTTTAGTAGTTTCACCTGACAAATGTACTGGTTGCAGAACATGTGAATTAGCATGCTCCTACAGTAAAAGCGATTTATTTAACCCAAAGGATTCTGCAATATCAGTAATGTTTTATGAAGATGTAGGATTGCAAGTTCCTATGATGTGCATGCAATGCGATGTTCCCCACTGCGTTACAGTATGTATGGTTGATGCTCTCACAAAGGATGAAAAAACAGGCGTTGTTAATTATGACAAAGAGAAATGCATTGGATGTAAAATGTGTGTTAGCGCCTGCCCATTTGGTAACATGACTTACAGTATACGACTAAAAGAAGTAATTAAATGTGATTTGTGCAAAGGAGATCCACAATGTGTAAAAGTATGTAATTATGGAGCTCTGCAGTACAAAGAATTAGACTCAACATTAGAAAAAAGAAAGATTATTGCCAACCAATTTAAAGAGGCATTTGGAGAGGGGGCTAAATAATGAAAGGTTATACTGAGAAAATAATTAGAGTTGACTTAACTAACAAAATCATAAGAATAGAAAAATTGAACATGGATTATGCAAAAGAATACATCGGAGGCAGAGGTCTTGGTTCAAAGTATTTATATGAAGAAATAGACCCCCAAATTGATGCACTTAGCCCAGAAAACAAACTTATATTTATGACTGGTCCTGTTACAGGAACTAATGCAACATGTGCAGGAAGATTTAACGTAGTAGCAAAAGCACCCTTAACCGGTACAATCGGAGCAGGAAATACTGGAGGATATTTTGGCCCAGAGTTAAAATTTGCAGGCTATGACGGAATTATATTTGAAGGGAAAGCAAACTCCCCTGTTTATTTGCATATAAATGACAATTTAGTAGAATTAAAAGATGCTAAACACATTTGGGGCAAGAATGTGTTTGAAACAACCGATATGCTTATTAACGAAAATGAAGAAAATGCAAAGGTTGCATGTATAGGACCTGCTGGTGAAAAATTAATTTTATTTGCAGCTGTTATGAATGATAAGGACAGAGCTGCAGGAAGATCCGGACTTGGTGCTGTAATGGGCTCTAAAAACTTAAAAGCTGTAGTTGTAAAAGGCTCTAATGGAATTGGTGTAGCAAAACCACTGCAATTTAATAAAGCTGTTGCAAATGCCAGAGAAAAGGTAACAGCTAATGGAGTAACAGGAACCGGTGGTGGCCTGGCAACTTACGGTACAGAAGTTTTGGTTAATATATTAAATGAAATGCATGCCCTTCCTACTAACAACTGGTTAGCTTCAAGATTTGAAGATGCAGATAAAATAAGCGGAGAATACTTAACAGAAAATTACTTAATAAGAAATAAAGCGTGCTATGCATGTCCTATAGGTTGTGGCAGGACAATAAAAATTCCTGATGGCAAATACAAAGGAGTCGTAGCAGGTCCAGAATACGAAGCAGGCTGGTCTTATGGTGCTTCCTGCGGTATAAATGACTTAAATGAAATAAACAAAGCAAACCATGTTTGTAACATGCTTGGTCTTGACCCTATTACAATGGGTGCAACAATTGCTTGTGCTATGGAGTTATATGAAAAAGGATATATTACTAAAGAAGATTTAAACGGTGGTGAATTAAAATTCGGTGATGCTAATTGTATTATGAAATTAACAGAAGATACTGGAAATAGAGAGGGCTTTGGAGATAAATTAGCCCTTGGCTCTTACCGCTTAGCTGATATGTATGGTCATCCAGAATTATCAATGACAGTTAAAAAACAAGAAATGCCTGCCTATGACGGAAGAGCAATTCAAGGAATGGGTCTTTCTTATGCAACAAGCAACAGGGGCGGCTGCCACGTAAGAGGATATGTTACATCTACAGAAGTATTGGGCATCCCAATGAAAACAGATCCATTATCAACAGAAGGTAAAGCAGCCTTGGTTAAATTATTCCAAGATTTGACTGCATTAGTTGATTCATCAGATATATGTCTTTTCACCACATTTGCAATTGGGTTACCTGAAGTTTCAGGCATGCTTAGAGGCACAACAGGATTTGAATATTCAGATGAAGAAATGTTGTTAGTGGGTGAAAGAATTTGGAATCTTGAAAAATTATTCAACTTACAAGCAGGACTTACAAGAGAGGATGATTTACTTCCTCCAAGACTGTTAAACGAACCGGTAACTAGTGGTCCTTCAAAAGGCAAAGTAACAGAGCTTGAAGTAATGCTTGATGAATATTACCAGCTTAGAGGTTGGGATAAAGAAGGCGTTCCAACAGACGAAAAATTAGATGAACTTTCATTAAGTAACAGAGGTTTAGCAGAAGCATTTTAATAATTATATGTTCAGCCTGGAGCTAATTTCCAGGCTGAACAAAAATAAACGAAGGTGCGCTATGAAAATTGACAATTCAATTGATTATAATCAATTAAGTAATATATTAAATAAATATAAACCAGAAAAAAGATTCACTTTGGCAATTCTTCAGGATATTCAAAATGAATTTAACTTTATTCCTAAAGAAGCAGTCTTTTATTTAGCAGAATATTTAAGTGTTCCTGTCAGTGAAATATACTCTATGGCTACATTTTATAAAGCATTAAGTCTTACTCCAAAAGGCAAACATATTATAAAAATATGCAACGGTACTGCCTGCCATATTAGAGGTTCAAATATCCTCATAGATGAAATTAAAGATTTATTGGAAATAAAACCGGGAGAAACAACAGCTGACGGTTTATTTTCCCTTGAAATAGTCAATTGCCTTGGAGCATGTGCCCTAGCTCCAGTTATGGTTGTTGACAAGCAATATTACGGAGCAATGACAAAAGATAAAGTAATGGAAGTCATTAAGGAATATAAGGAGGCGGCTTATGAGTAAGGAAACCAGGAAAGTATTAGTATGCTGTGGTACCGGCTGCCTTGCAAACAACAGTTATGATGTATATAATCAATTTTTAGAAAAACTAAAAAATACTAGTATTGAAGTAGTTCCTCAAGTTAAAGCAACAGGATGCAACGGCCTCTGTGAAAAAGGTCCCGTGGTAAAAATATTGCCTGATGAAATATCGTATTTTAAAGTTAAAGCAAAAGATGTTGATGAAATTGTTTCAAAAACTATTTTAAAGGGCGAAATTATAGACAGGCTTCTTTATTTTGATTTAAAAGACAAAAAAAGAATAGTATCCCACAAGGATACTAATTTTTACAAACATCAGCATAAAATTGCTTTAAGAAATATTGGTGAAATTGACCCGAAGGATATAGAGGACTACAAGGAAAGAGATGGTTATAAGGCATTACATAAAGTTTTGTTTGAAATGACTCCTAATGAAGTAATAAACCAAATAGAGGATTCCCACTTGCGTGGAAGAGGAGGAGCCGGTTTCCCCACAGGAAGTAAGTGGAGAACTTGTTCAAATTATAATAATAACCCTAAATATGTAGTTTGTAATGGCGACGAAGGTGACCCGGGTGCTTTCATGGATAGAAGCATTATGGAAGGTGACCCTAATACAGTTATTGAAGGAATGATAATTTGCGGATATGCAATCAATTCGAATAATGGCTTTCTTTATATTAGAGATGAATATCAATTAGCAAGAAAAAATATGCAAATGGCAATTGATAGTGCTGAAGCACACGGATTTTTAGGGAAAAATATTCTTGGAAGTGGATTTGATTTTGACCTTGAAATAATCAGAGGTGGCGGTGCCTTTGTATGTGGCGAATCAAGCGCCCTAATGGCATCCATTGAAGGAAATGTGGGAGAGCCAAGAGCAAAATACATTAGAAGTGTGGAAAAAGGTCTATGGGATAAACCAACGGTTTTAAATAATGTTGAAACCTGGGCAAATATACCACCCATTATTATAAATGGAGCTGAATGGTTTAAAGAAATAGGTACTGCAAAAAATTCCGGCACAAAGGTTTTTTCCCTTGTTGGTAAGGTTAAGAATACAGGTTTGGTTGAAATTCCTATGGGTACTAAATTAAGAGAATTGGTATTTGACATAGGAGGAGGAATTATCAAAGATAGACCATTTAAGGCTGTACAAACAGGCGGACCGTCTGGAGGCTGCATCCCAACAGAACACTTAGATATATCTCTTGATTTTGATAGTTTAAGCAAGATTGGATCTATGATGGGCTCCGGAGGTGTCATTGTATTAGATGATACAACCTGCATGGTTGACCTTGCCAGATATTACATGGAATTTCTTTCAGAGGAATCCTGCGGCAAATGTACTTCTTGCAGAGAAGGAATAAGCACCATGCTTAAAATTCTTAACAAAATTACATTAGGTCAAGGTAAAATGGAGGATATTGATTTACTTGAAAATTTAGGTGAAACAATCAAAGAAGCATCTCTTTGCGGTTTAGGTAAAACTGCTCCTAATCCTGTATTGACTACTCTTAAATATTTTAAGGACGAATATATTGACCACATACAAAACAAAAAATGCTCTGCAGGAGTATGCAAGAATCTTACATCCTATTCAATAGATGAAGAAACCTGCATAGGATGCGGAGCTTGTGCAAGAAAATGCCCAGCAGACGCTATTAAAGGAGAAATAAAAAAGGCTCATATAATAAGCCAAGACAAATGTATTAAATGTGGAAACTGCTTCACAGTTTGCCCAACAGGATCTGTTATGATAGGGGGTGCTTTAGTTGAAAGTTATAATAAATAATATTGCATATGAAGGGCTCCCTGGTGAAACATTAATGGAATTAGCCAAAAGATATAATGTTAGTATTCCTAACCTCTGCCACAAGGACGGTATAGAAGGTCAAGGCAGATGCAGGCTTTGCATGGTTGAAGTAAAAGAAGGAAAAAGAACAAAGGTTGTTTCTTCTTGCGTCTACCCTATTAGGGATGGTTTAGAGGTTGTTACAGACTCAGAAAAAATCATGGATATGAGGAAAAATATTATACTTCTTCTTTTAATGAAAACTCCAAACAATGAATATATTAAAATTTTAGCTGAAGAGTATGGAGTAAAAGCCCCGGTTAGATATATTGATGTTGATGATAAGGAAAATTGTATTTTGTGTGGACTCTGTGTGAAAGCTTGTGAAAGAATAGGAACCTCCGCCATATCTTTAATAAACAGAGGAACTACTAAAAAGGTATCTACTCCCTATGATGATGCTTCTTTGGCTTGTATTGGTTGTGGAGCATGTGCCGAAGTTTGCCCTACAAATGCAATAACCATGACAGAAAGAGATGGTATAAGAACAATATGGAACAAGGACTTTAAGTTGGTTAAATGCTCTGTATGCGGCAAAAGTTATACTACAGAAGAGGCCTTAAAATTTATTGAGTCAAAATTAGATAATGATGAAGAAAAAGTCTGCCAATCCTGCAGAAAAAAAATTGTATCAGGAAAATTCAAAGAATTTTATAAAATTTATTAAATAAATATTTTTGGACAGACGTAACACTTTGTACAATTTCGAATATAGTAATAATGAGCTTGGCTCAAATTTATTATGAATAAGGTGTTATAATGAGTTGTAGTAGAAATAGATGCTGTCGTAGAGACAGAAACGATGTATTGGGTATTCAGGAAATTGCTCTTAGAGGACCCGGGTGCATAAGCGGAACAGGACGCTGTGAAGGCGTTTTAGGAACAGGCGGAAGATGTAGGTGTGTATGTGATGAGGTTCTTGGTGACAGTGAGAGAAGATGCTGCAGTAACGTTTTAGGTACAGGCGGAGATAGATTCCGCTGCTCTAACAGTGATGTTATGGGAATACGAGATAGAGAATTCCGTTGCGGAAACAGTCGCGTAATGGGAGCAGGCGAAGAAAGACGATGTGGTCAAGTGTTAGGGACCGGCGGAGGATTTCAGTGCAATGGTGTAGCAGGAACTGGCGGTAGACAAGGTAGATGTAGAAATTCATGGTGCGATCTTAAAACACCAATAACTGTACCCAGATAAATAACAAAAGGTTCTTCTCTTTCTTCTTTTGATATTCATATTAAACAAGTTCAGTACCTTGTGCTGAGCTTGTTATTTTTTTTGAAAATTTTAACAGTTTATTTTTACACACACTGATAATACTAATTATAAGCTTCATTGTAAGAAAGGAGCAAAAGTATGAGCAAAAATAAATTAATAGTTCCTGAAGCACAGCAGGCTATAAATGATTTGAAAATGGAAATATCTCAAGAATTAGGTATTCCAACAGTAAGCGATATGAAATCAAATATGTATCCTGCTATCGTTAATGGTCTCAGCGTCAGAGAAATGGTGCGTAGAGGCGAACAAATGTTAGCAAATAAAAACGCTCCATCTGACACAGATATTTATTAATTGGAGACACCTTCGCTATTAGAATAATAGTCATTATGAAAGTCCCAAAAGCTACAAAAAACGCCTTGTTTTGAGGCGTTTTTATTATTCTATATCGCAAGGGAATGCATCAAATTTGTTTACTACTTCGTCGCACAAATTTGGCATTCTGTGGGGTTATGGCATACCTAATATTGAATAAACTAAGTCTTTTGTTGCCAGATGGTCTAAAATATAAAAGGAAAGACCATTTAAAGTTTGTGTAGTTCCCGGTACAGTGTGGAAATTTACATTTTCAGTTGATAAGCCAATACTTCCCATGGCTAAGGATGTTGCTTCCGTCAAGGAAAAATCAGTCTCAACAAATGGAAATACTTCTTTTACCACTACTGGCAATCTAAAAGTTAATGCTTTTTTAATTGCTGCTTTAACGAATCCTTGTTGAGCCTCTATACGCCCTAAATCTCCATCAGAATATCCGGAATAGCCTGAATAATTTGTTTTTCTAAATCTCAAAAACTCCATAGCTCTATCGCCTTTTATAGTCTGTATCCCCGGCTCTATATTTATATCAAGAGGAGGGTTGGCATATGGATCTGTATATCTCATATGGAAAGGCACGTCCACTTCTACCCCGCCAACAGCATCTACAGCAGCTCTTACACCATCATAATCTATAGTAACATACTTGTCTATTTTAAGTCCCGTAATGTGTAAAATTATTTCTGATAATCCTTCTATACCCTTAACAGTATATACCGAATTTATTTTATTGTTGCCACTATTTACGAATCCATCTCTGTCCACATATGTATCCCTGGGTATGGAAATAACATCTGCAGCCTTATTTTTTGCATCATAACTTGCAACCATAATGGTATCAGATCTTGTGTTTTCCAAACCAAGCACAAGAACATTTATTCTTTGATCCTTGTCATTGCTTAATATTTTAAATATATCTGTTGCATCAACATTTCCGCCACCATGTTGTCCATTAATCCAAAACAGCCCGCCTACAATAACCAAGGCAAAACAAATAAGCGAAGTAAAAAAAACCTTTAAAAAATGTTTCAAAATATTATCCTCCATACATATGTATCAAAGAATATAATACCACAAAAAATGCATTTGTAAATATATTAAAATCTTAATTTTTCATTAAAAGCTTTTTCAAAATCCATAATTGTTAGTTCGCTTTCCAAATATCTTGCATAGGTGTAAAGTACATCAGATAATCTGTTGACAAATTTCAACAATGTATCACTAACTACTTCATGGCGTTTTAAGGATAAAATTCTTCTTTCTGCTCTTCTGCAAACTGTTCTTGCAACGTGAAGTGCAGCTGAATCTTGAGAAGATCCCGGCACAATAAACTTATCAACTCCACTTATTTTAGGCAGATATTCATCAATTATTTTTTCCAAAGCTTCTATATCTTCATCTTTTACCTTGTATTTGTATTTACCTTCTTCAACTGTAGCCAATTCACCTGCAACAAAAAATAAACGCATTTGTATTTTCTTTAAATCATTCTTAATACTTTCATCATTTATAAATTTAGCTGCAAAACCAATATATGAATTTAACTCGTCAACAGTTCCATAAGATTCTACTCTTAATGAATCCTTATCAACTCTCGTTCCATCATATAAAGATGTTTGTCCTTTGTCCCCTGTTTTAGTGTAAATTTTCATTTAATTTCCTCCTGATTTTTTACTCTCTTGATTATTTCATCAGAAATTCTTCCAAATTCTAAAAGTGTTAACTTTTCTCCTCTTATACCCGGATCTATACCTGCGCAAACCAAAGATTCACTTAATAATTCTTTTGGCAACTTCAAATTATTGCTTAGTCCGTTTATAATTGTTTTTCGTCTTTGACCGAAGGATGCCTTTATAACTGCGAAAAGCATATCTTCGTCCAACACTTGTATTCTTGGTTTAGAAAGAATATTAAATTCAATAACCGCAGAATCAACTTTTGGTTTTGGCATAAATACTGTATTTGGAACTATCATGGCAATATTAGTATCTGCTCTGTACTGAACAGCAAGAGTAATAGCACCGTACTCCTTAGTACCTGCTTTCGAATTTAGTCTTTCTGCCACTTCTTTCTGAACCATTACAACAATTTTAGAAATTTTATATTTTTCTTCTAATATTTTCATTATAATAGGTGTAGTTATATAGTAAGGAAGATTTGCCACTATTTTTACGTTTAGACCTTTAAATTCTTCTTCAATAAGTTTATTTACATCAACCCTAAGAAAATCCTCATATATGATTTTCAAATTCGGGAAATTAAGAGTGCCCTTATGAACCTCCATCAAGCTCTTATCAACTTCTATGGCAACTACTTTCTTTGCTTTCTTACACAAAACTTGAGTAAGTGTTCCAAATCCTGGACCTATTTCCAAAACACCGGAATTCTCGTCTAAATCAGCTGTATCGGCAATTTTATTAATTATATTACCATCAATTAAAAAATTCTGTCCTAAACTTTTGCTGAATTTAAATCCGTATCTATCCAGTATATCAATCATTACTTTTGGCGAATATAGTTTTATTTCATCCATTATTTATCCTCTAATATTTTAGAAATAGCTTCTTCTAATTCTTCTCTTGTTATACCAAAGGAATTAAGTCTTTTTAGGAATTGTTTTGCACTGCAGTATCCAACACCTAATTCATCGCCTATAAAACCTCTTTTTTTGGCTGCATTTTCATTTCCCACTAAACCATAATAAATCATATCACTGTTGGAAAATTCCTGTCTGTTCTCTGAAACTTCAGCTCTGGCATTTTTCAGGGCTTCTAATATCGCTTCAACCGATGCATTTTCTACTCCGATGTCCCCGTCTTTTTTAGCTTTATCTCTTGGTATAAAAGCATGCTTGCAGTTTTCTATTTCCGAGCTTAGAATATTTCTTATTTTCTTGCCTGGGAAGTCCGGGTCAGTCAATATTATTATTCCTTTGTTTTTAGAAGCCTTCTTAATAATATTTATTATTTTATCATTTATGCCTAATCCATTTGTTGAAATTATTTGTGCATCAACAGCCTTCTTAACTGCCGAAATGTCGGCTTTTCCTTCAACAACAATTATTTCTTTAATCAATATTTACTCCTTATTCTACTACTTGGTTGCTCATATTTAATAGAGACCTAATTTTTGTAACCATCAAGTCAACAGCCACTAAGTTGTTGCCTCCTTCAGTTACAATAATATCTGCATGTTTTTTGCTTGGCTCAATAAATTGTTCATGAGCAGGTCTTACTGTATTCATATACTGGTTAATAACAGAATCAAGACTTCTTTTTCTTTCATTGATATCTCTTATAATTCTTCTTAGGATTCTTATATCTGCATCTGTATCAACATAAATTTTAATATCTAAAAGTTGTCTTATTCTTTCTTCATAAAATACCAAAAGACCTTCCACAATTATAATTTCCTTAGGTTCAACAATAATTGTTTCCTTTTTCCGATTATGTATACCATAGTCATATATAGGCTTTTCAATTGCCTTTCCTGATTTTAGTTCCTTTATATGCTCTACAAATAAATCCGTGTCAAATGCAAATGGATGGTCGTAATTTGTCAAGCATCTCTCATCATAAGTTAATGAACTTTGATCTTTATAATAAGAATCATGCTCCATAATTGTTACGCTTTTTTCAGGAACCTCTGAACAAATTCGGTTTACAATTGTTGTTTTCCCTGAACCGGTTCCTCCGCATATTCCTATAAAAATTGGTTTTCTCATAATTTCCTCTCATAAAATGTTTTATTTAAGTATCGGAAGCAATTGCCTCACCTTTACCTCGTTATAATAACAATATACAACATTTTTTTCGATTTGACCATATAAAAAATTGCCTTAACGGCAATTTTTTACTCACATCAATCTAAAATATAGACTTTTACTGGTCTGATGCCAAAATTTAATGCATCTTGATTGTCTTCCATAAACAAATCTACTCTGTACCCTTTTATTGCTGAGCCCGTGTCAAGAGCTGTTGCGAAACCATAGTCAGGACTGCCATCAGTAGAAGCTATATATAGCTTCGTACCTAAAGGTATTACACTTGGGTCTACCGCAACTGTACCTGGCTGAGCTTTTGCGCCAGATGCTGTTATTCCGTAGTAAGGATCATCAGGATACTTTCCGCAGCTTTCATAGGATAAATCATAGCCTGTAGCTACCATATCCATTTCATTGTTGAATCTAAAGCCGCTCCTTGATGTTGCCACTGTTCTTTCCTTTGTTCCTACTTCAATTATTTCATCTACAGGGTCTTTATAAACTATTTCTTCTTCTAAGGATCTTTGAACTAATTCTCCATCTACAAAACATTCTTGATAAACGGATTTTTTCATTCCATCAGATCCTTTTTGGACTACCTTCTCGTAGTCAACATATTGATCGTTGTTATATACTATAGTTGTCTCGTGTTCTACTCCGCTTCTTTCAATATCATATTTCAATTCCCTTAATGTAGGTTTCATTATTTCTGCGAAAGCATAGTTTTTATACTTACCTTCACTAATACCATAAGTTATAATTAAGCTCATTACTACTGTTAAAATCAAAAATGGGTATATCTTTTTTATTCTCATTTTACCACCAACCTTTACATTTATTTAATTGACGAAAGTGTCAAATTAAAAGGTATAAATTTTTCTTAAAATTTATGTTTTGCATAAGTATTAACTTACGCATTATTGGCAATCCCTTTTCCGAAATCCCACAATTTTCGAATAAAGAGAATTATACTTTAAAAAAAATGATTTGGCAAGCTTTTTTTTTACATCCGACCCCCAAATAGCTGTAATTCAGTAGCCACATAGAGTTTAGTAGCTTTAATATTTTAATATTTTTGCTATAATTAGACATTTTTTGCAAAATATTTTTAAAAAAGGCAAATAAAAGCAGCCTCTAAAAGACTGCTTTTATGCGCATATTTATTTATATGTTTGTATATTTATATTCTGCAATTTCATTGTACAATTCTTTCATTATCTTTTCAAATATTACACCTTCTGAACTTAACGTTTTAGCTTCATAGGTAGCATGTACTGCAAGTGATACAAACCTTGCTGCTTCTTCCATTGCTTCAGGCAGGCTCTTCCCCTTCATATAATAACCTAATAACAAAGAAGTAAATAAATCTCCTGTTCCAGGATACCTAATGTCAATATAGTCAAAGGGAGCCATCCAAAACTTGTCCTCTTCCCTGTTATAGCATACATTAACATGTTGATTATCTTCCGTTGTAACTCCTGTTATAAGAGAAATTTTAGGACCTAAGCTACACAACTCTTTCAAATATTCTTTTAATTGAGGAATTGTAACTTTTTCATTTGAGTATTCTTTCCCAAGCAAAATACTTGCTTCAGTTAAATTCGGTGTTATAATATCTGCTTTTTTTACTAAATGAGACATTTTCGCAATCATTTCATCGTTATAGGTTGCATAGGTAAAACCATGGTCTCCCATTACAGGATCTACAAGAATTAATGCCTCATTGTTCTTTTTTTTAACCCTATTTATAATATTAAGAATAATGTTTATTTGTTCTTCAGACCCAATAAAACCACTGTATACACAATCAAACAAGGCATTATTCTTCTCCCAGTAAGAGAAATATTCTGCCATATGATTAGTAAAATCAAAAAAATAAAATTCCTTATATTCAGAATGATTACTTAATAATGCAGTTGGCAAAGGGCATACTTGGCATCCCAAAGCCGACATAATAGGAGTTATTACAGTCAATGAGCATCTACCTACCCCAGACATATCGTTAATTGCCATAATTTTAGGAATTTTGTTCATATTTAATCCTTTCATAACCGGTACATAAATTGGGGACATTCCTCCTACCATCAAGGACTTTCCCTAAATCTTCCTCTGACGGTGTGTCCCCACACCTATTTATAAATATAAACGCATTCTATTACTTTCAAAAGGTACAGTTTTCTCAAATTTTAAGGGTACAGTTTTCTTGAAAAGACAAAATAATACTTTAGAAAAATTGTTTTAGACAACAAAAAAATGATTTCTATAAGAAATCATTTTTTATAGGGTAAAGATTTATTAAATAACTCTTTACAAGGGGGGCTAATTTTATTACATCATATAATTCGGACTTGTACTATAATTTTCGGGGTACTATCGAAAAAATATTTTTACCAATTTCTGCATATTGATAAAAAGTTCAAACAAGTCATTCTTTACATACATTATAGCAAAATTACCATAATATACAATATGAAATAGTTATACTCTCGTTAAATCTTTACAACATTTTTGCAATAATTTTCAAAATTTATTATTATTGATTTTTTAAAATAACGTCGTGAGCTCCACCTTCAGTTAAACTTGTAGCTGAAACAACAGTAAGTCTACCATTTGTCTGAAGATCCTTGATTGATTGTGTGCCACAATTACACATGGTTGATTTTACTTTATGGAGTGTTGCACCAAGACCGTCATCAAGTTTACCTGCGTATGGTACGTAGGAATCAACACCTTCTTCAAACTGAAGTCCTGCTTTTCCTCCTAAGTCGTACCTTGCCCAGTTTCTTGCTCTATTAGAGCCTTCACCCCAATATTCCTTAACATATCCATTTCCGTATTTAATTTTATTTGTAGGGCTTTCATCAAATCCTGCGAAATATCTGCCAAGCATTACGAAATCTGCTCCCATTGCCAAGGCTAAAGTGATGTGATAATCAAGTACTATACCACCATCTGAGCATATAGGCACATATTCTCCGGTTTTTTCGAAATATTCATCACGGGCTTTAGCAACATCCATTACAGCAGAAGCTTGACCTCGCCCTATTCCCTTTTGTTCTCTTGTAATACATATTGAACCTCCGCCTATACCAATTTTAACAAAATCAGCACCTGCATCAGCTAAATATTTGAATCCTTCTTTTTCCACTACATTTCCGGCACCTACTTTAACTCTGCCGTTATATGTTTTTTTAATCCAAGAAATTGTATCATACTGCCATTCACTAAATCCTTCAGATGAATCTATACAAAGTATATCTGCCCCCGCTTCAACAAGTGCAGGAACTCGTTCTTTGTAATCTCTTGAGTTAATACCTGCTCCAACAACATAACTTTTTTGATTGTCTAATAAAGAGTTTGGATTTTCCTTATCTTCTGAATAGTCTTTTCTAAATACCATGTATACCAAGTTGAAATCTTTATCTACTATTGGAAGGGCATTAAGTTTATGTTCCCAGATAATATCATTTGCTTCAGGAAGTGTAATTCCTTCATTGCCTACAATAAGTTTTTCCCCTGGTGTCATGAAATCTTTAACTTTTTTATCTAAAGAATCTCTAGTTGTTCTATAATCTCTTCCAGTTACAATTCCAAGAAGTTTTCCATTGTTTGAACCGTTTTCAGTAATTGCCATAGTTGAATGGCCAGTTTCTTGCTTCATAGCTAAAACATCTTTAAGTGTATGTTCAGGCGTTAAATTGGAATCGCTAATTACGAATCCTGCCTTGTATTTTTTAACTTTTCTAACCATTTCAGCTTCACTTGCTATGGACTGTGAGCCATAAATAAACGAGATACCGCCATTTTTTGCTAAAGCTATAGCCATATTATTATCAGAAACAGATTGCATAATAGCTGAAGAAAACGGTATGTTAAGCTTTATTGCAGGTTTTTCACCTTTTTTAAATCTTGTAATCGGTGTGCTTAAATCAACATTATCAACAATGCAATCCTTAGTTGTCAAATTGGGTAACAGTAAATATTCTCCAAATGTTCTTGAAGGTTCATTTATTATAATTGCCATCAAAATCTCCTTTTCTTATTGGTTTTTTTAGCGTAAATAAATTATTTTTGATAGACTATCATACCATATTAACAATGTCAACTTCAATACTTACAAAAAATTTAATTATTTAATTTTAAGATTTCTTAAATGTTTAACAACTATACTATATATAAAGTATATATATATTATTTATGAATTCGGAGGAAAAATGAAAGAACATAATAACACCAAAAAACCATTCGTATATTATTACATGATTGTATTGCTTGTAGTAATCACATTGAACGCTTTAGTATTTCCATACATACAAAAGCTTCAATCTAAAATTGTAGAAGTTGATTATGGAACATTTTTAAGTATGATTGAAGCTGGAGAAGTAACCACAGTTGAAATGGATAAAAAACAAATAGCATTTTTGACAAATAAAGACGAGGGAACAATTTATATAACAGGCATATTTGACGACCCTTTGTTGGTTGATAGATTGTATTCTGCAAATAATAAAATCACCTTTGACAAAGTGATCGAAAAAGAAACAAATGCATTATTATCTGCCCTGATGTCTTGGGTACTGCCTTTAATATTTTTCGTAGTAATCGGTCAATTTCTATCTAAACAAATGCAAAAGCGAATGGGCGGCGGTGCAATGCAGTTTGGTAAATCCAATGCCAAAGTATATGTAGAAGCACAAACAGGTAAAAAATTTGTGGATGTAGCAGGTCAAGATGAAGCAAAAGAAGCATTGACAGAAATCGTGGATTTTCTTCATAATCCTGGTAAATATGAAGAAATTGGAGCGTCAATGCCAAAAGGAGCACTTTTAGTGGGACCTCCAGGAACAGGTAAAACACTATTAGCAAAGGCTGTAGCAGGAGAAGCAAAAGTTCCCTTCTTTTCAATATCAGGCTCAGAATTCGTGGAAATGTTTGTTGGTATGGGAGCTGCAAAAGTTAGAGATTTATTTAAACAAGCACAGGAAAAAGCACCATGTATAGTTTTTATAGATGAAATAGACACTATCGGTAAAAAAAGAGACTCAGGCGGAATCGGCGGAAACGACGAGAGAGAACAAACTCTGAATCAGCTGTTAACCGAGATGGACGGCTTTGACGGAAGAAAAGGTGTAGTAATTTTAGCAGCAACAAACAGACCTGAATCTTTAGATAAAGCATTACTTCGTCCTGGACGTTTTGACAGAAGAATCCCCGTGGAGCTTCCTGATTTAGCGGGACGTGAAGCAATTCTAAATGTTCATGCAAAAAATGTTAAATTAGAAGAAAATATAGATTTTAATGCCATAGCACGAGCAACAGCTGGAGCAAGTGGTGCTGAGCTTGCCAACATTATTAATGAAGGAGCTCTAAGAGCTGTTAAAAACGGCAGAGATAAAGCTATACAGGAAGATTTAGAAGAAGCTGTAGAAGTTGTAATAGCAGGCTATCAAAGAAAAAATGCAGTTATATCTCCGAAAGAAAAGAAAATAGTTGCTTATCATGAAATAGGACATGCATTAGTTGCCGCAAAGCAAACTGAATCTGCACCAGTTCATAAAATTACTATAATACCACGTACATCAGGTGCCTTAGGTTACACTATGCAGGTTGCAGAAGAAGAAACCTTCCTCTTATCAAAGGAAGAAGCATTCAACAAAATAGCAACATTCACAGGTGGTCGAGCAGCTGAAGAAGTTGTATTTAACACATTTACAACAGGTGCCTCCAACGATATTGAACAAGCTACGAAATTAGCAAGAGCTATGGTTACCCGTTACGGTATGAGCGAAGAATTTGGTATGATGGCTTTGGAAAGCATCGGTAATCCTTATTTGGGAGGAGATTCTAGTCTTACATGCTCTTCAGTAACTTCAAGTAAAATTGACAATGAAGTTCTAAAAATTATAAAATCAGCTCACCAAAAAGCAACTGATATCTTGA
>DATESJ010000006.1:0-5742 GCA_035270885.1 Sedimentibacter sp.
CGATTGTTTTAGATAAGCCTTCAACTGTAAGTATCTCATTACCTACTTCACGGTCAGGAGTAAATTTAACAAAAGGATATCGTCTTGAAGATGAAGGCATTTCTTCAACTTCTAATTTTTCTAACAATTTTCTTCTTGAAGTTGCCTGTTTTGCTTTTGATTTATTAGCGGAGAATCTCTCAATAAAGCTTTGAAGATCCTTGATTTTATCTTCTCTTTTCCTGTTCTGATCCTTCATCAATCTCTGCATCAATTGGCTTGATTCATACCAGAAATCATAATTACCAACATACATTTTTATTTTCTTAAAATCTATATCAACGATATGAGTGCACACTGTATTTAAAAAGTGTCTATCATGGGATACAACAATTACTAATCCTTCAAAATCAAGAAGAAAGTCTTCCAACCAGCTAACTGATTCTATATCTAAGTTGTTGGTAGGTTCGTCCAAAAGAATTATTCCAGGTCGTCCGAAAAGAGCCTGAGCAAGCATAATCTTAACTTTGTCGCCGCCGTTTAAATCTCTCATATATGAATAATGAAGTTCAGAGCCTACTCCCAATCCCTGTAGTAGTTTTTCCACTTCTGTTTCAGCGTCCCAGCCGTCCATTTCAGCAAATTCTCCTTCAAGAATTGAAGCTTTTACGCCGTCTTCATCAGTAAAGTCTTCCTTTGCATACAAGGCATCTTTTTCTTTCATTATTTCATACAGCCTTTTGTTACCCATTATAACTGTTTCCATAACCGGATAATCATCATATTTAAAGTGGTCCTGTTGCAAGACTGACATACGTACATTTGAAGGTATTGTTATTTCTCCGGTTGAATGGTCAATTTCTCCGGACAATATTTTTAGGAAAGTCGATTTTCCTGCTCCATTTGCTCCAATAACTCCATAGCAGTTACCTGGAACGAATTTTAAATTTACATCATTAAAAAGTTTACTTCCTCCAAATTGGAGGCCTAAATTTGATACTGTTATCATTTAATCATCCTTACTTTATATTAATATTCCTGTTCATTTTTTCAACCTTTAAAGAATACCATATCAAAACAAATAATGCAAGAAAAAAAGCCTTTCGGGCTTTTTGTATTAATATAGGGTTAGGGCTTCTTGTTTAAAAAGCTTGGTATTGTGAAATCGAAAGGATTTTCTTTTTCACTTTTCTTTTCCTCTTTCCCGGGGGTGTCTTTACTATCGGGTTTTGTATTAGTGTTGTTTTGTCCAAAACCTGTTGCAATAACGGTAATTTTAACCGCATCTCCAACAGATTCATCAATATTTGCTCCAAATATGATATTTGCTTCCGGATCAGCTGCTTCCTCAATAAGTTTAGCTGCTTCGTTAATTTCGTGGATTCCCATACTGATTCCACCTGTAACATTTATTAATACACCTCTTGCTCCATTGATGGATGTTTCTAAAAGAGGACTTTGTATTGCTTGTTTTACCGCATTTAATGCTCTGTTTTCCCCTGATGCCTGACCAATACCCATATGTGCAAGTCCTTGTCCCGACATTATTGTTTCAACATCGGCAAAGTCAAGGTTCATAATTGCCGGAATTGCAATTAAATCAGATATACCTTGAATGCCTTGTCTCAATACGTCATCTGCTAGAGAAAAAGCTTCAAGCATTGTTGTTTTCTTATCAGAAATTTCCAAGAGCTTATCATTAGGAATAACAACTAAAGTATCAATACTTTCCTTTAATTTCTTAAGACCTAATTCGGCATTTTTCATTCTATTTCTACCTTCAAACATAAAAGGCTTTGTAACAACTGCAACAGTAAGAATTCCCATAGATTTTGCAACACTAGCAATATATGGAGCTGCTCCTGTACCTGTTCCGCCTCCCATACCTGCAGTTATGAAAACCATGTCTGCGCCTTCTACTAAATCTGCTATATCCTGTTTATTTTCTTCAGCTGCTTTTTCACCTATTTCTGGTTTAGAGCCTGCCCCTAATCCATTAGTTAATTTTTCACCTATTTGAAATTTTACTTCCGCTTTTGAACTGCTTAGAGCCTGCTTGTCCGTATTAACGCTAATAAAAGTAACGCCTCTTACGCCGGCATCTATCATTCTGTTAACTGCGTTATTTCCGCCTCCGCCAACACCTAATACTTTAATATTAGCTAGTCTTTCTGATGGTTCCTCAAATTGAAACATATATTGACCCTCCTATAAAAGAGAAAATTTTTACATACATTATAGAAAACATTATATCATAAATTTAATAATCTTCATACATATTTTTTATGCCCTAACCCCATTTTTTCTGCCTGCGCACTAAGTTTACCTGTTTTTATTAAGGTTTTCAAGAGAAATGTTAACCAAAATTCTTAATTTTTTATAAATATTGTTTCCAAATGCAAAAACAGCTGCTAAATAAACAGGAAGACCTAATTGTTCTCCAACAAATCCCAAAAATAATGCAAATAAAAGATCTGTCAATAAAAATGCAATGCTTTTTAGAAATGTTAATTCTCCGGTTTTATTTTCATGAAGCATGTTGAAAATTGTATTTACTATTGCTAATATGGTAAGTGATATATAAACTATATATTCCGGATTGTAAACTATATTTAAGTTCAACCCAGCAACTATACCTAAAATTAAACCGGCTGCAACATATACCATTTTATATGCCTCCTTCTTTTATTACTTCAGCATATTCAGTTTTATAATCTAATACTTTAAATTTCCTAACAGTCATATTGTAACTTCTTGCTGCCACTACTTCCATACCATAAGTATTTTTAAGCTCATAGGCATAGGTACCTTCCTCAGTAACAGCATTATATAGTTCATCCATATCTCCAATTGCAATTATAACAAATGGAGCGGGAATTGCTAATTCATTTACTTTAATCAAAGGACCTGCACAGACAACTTCTGATATATTTATTATTCTTTGTCCATTAATTTCTATTGCTTCTGCCCCTGCTGCCTTTAAATCGTTCAATAGTACAGCTATATCCACATCATGAACTATTCTTTCCATAATATCAAGATTTAAGTCTTCACTTGTGCTGTCTGAAACCCTTAACATAATCCCTGGACCTCGAACATCCGTAAATCCATTATAGTATTTCATCTGCTCAATTTGAGAATTAACTTCTATTATATTGTTTAGAAAATGTTTTGCTTCATAATCATCATAATATCCTTTTTCCTTATCTACTGCCTTTTGCATATTATTGACTATTAATCTCATTTCTTCTATATTTTGATTGTATTTGTGTAAATTCTTAATAGTATAAATTGTGTCTTCATTAATTCCTGCATCTGCCCCATTGATAATTGCTGCAGTTACAAGGAAAACCATTACGAAAATTATTATATTAAATGACTTTTTTATTATAAATCACTCCTTTAAACAAGCGCTTGTGAATATTCATTTATTGTATTACCTCATCTTCTGTTATGGGGACTGCATATCTAAATTGCTTTTCTCCATCATAACGATGAATAAACACTTCTTGCGATTCTTCTGTTTCAATTGTATAACCTATATTATTAAGCTGCATTACTATACCACCCACAAAGTTTAAAGATGCATCAATTGTTCTTGAATTTCCTATTGCTTTTATTTCCAATGGAAGTACCATGGCAACACCGTTAACATTAATATGTTCAAGAACAGGAACTATTTCAGTATAGTTAGTATACCTTTGACCATTGATGGAAATAGCCTCCACCCCTGCATTATTTAAATAGCTTATTAGTGCCAATATATACTGATGGCTTGATGCAAGACTCACATATGAATTTGGATCTGCATCTATAGTTATTATTGTTCCCTTACCTTTAACATCATAGTATCCTGAAATTATTTTCTGATTCGCAAGTTCCTCCATAAGTTTTAACAGTTCTTCTTCTGTATCCTTATATAATTCTTCATTTTCCCTGTTTTTTTCCTTAAGTGATTCTAACTCATCCCTTAGCTTGTTTTTCTCTAAGGTGAGTTTAGCCAGTTCATCGTTTAGTTGAACTGTCTTTTCATCAGAATTTACATCACCTAAAACATTGTCTGCTGTTTTAATTTGTGTCATTATAATAATTCCCAAAATTAAGCTTATAGCAAACATCATTCCTTTTTGCCACACTTTATTCATTAATATTCCTCCAATTTAAAGTCCTCTATATATACAGGACTGTCCCCCTTTGTAAAATCAATTAATCCATTAGCCACAGTTAAATTGTTATTTAATCTTTCGTTTATAATTTTCATGGCAAAAACAACCTGATAATTAATATCTTCATTTAAGTCAATTCTTACAGTTGTTCCATATTGAGTTTCAAACAAAAATCTGTTGTTTATATCAACAATAAGTTTGCTTATTGTCTCAGTTCCATATTCGTTGTTTAAATATTCTATTGTATCAAATATTTTTTTATTATTTTCGATGTCTTCAAATTGAACACTATCTCCTATATTGTATACTATATCCCCGTAACTTTCAATAGTAATTAAGTCTAATTTTTCAACATTAGTTCTCAATACTATTCCATCTTTGTCAATTATTATGTATTCATTATTGGAAAAAACTTGATATTTATCTATTCTTTCAATAATATCCAAATAAATTTTATTAGGAAGCTCATAAATTACTCTTACACTTTCTACATATACTTCTTTTTCTAAATTTTCCTTAACCTTTGACCTGTCAATTTCAAATATTTTCTTCCCAGTTTCTATTTCTGATTTCTCCAATATATATTCATCGTCATAGATTAAATTGCCATTAATAGAAACATTGCTTAGAACAAAATAAGGTGTTTTGTAATATACATAGTAAAGGCAAAAAACAACAACTACAGCAGCTGTAATAAAAGCTGCTGTACTGGCTAATAGCTTTCTATTTTTTCTTTTCTTCTTTTTCCTTTGTCTTTTGTTGTTTTTTTCTTTAGCCATCACTATGGGGACATTCCTTCATGGTATAACTCCAACGACTTACTCTACATGAAGGTGTGTCCCCCCTCCTCAGTTGGGGGATCTTACTTTTATTCTATTTCTGTTATTATAACCCCTAAGTTCTGTAATTTATATAAAAATTTTTCATATCCTCTTTTTATATGATGTATATTATTTATTTTCGTTATACCTTCTGCTCCCATTGCTGCAATCACCAATGCAGCTCCTCCTCTTAAATCCTTAGATTCAACCTCAGCGCTAAATAGTTTATCAACACCTTCCACAACTGCAACCCTTCCTATGGTTTTAATGTTAGCCCCCATTTTTTGCAATTCAGGAACATGCTTAAAGCGGCTGTCAAATACAGTTTCTTCAATTATTGAAATTCCATCTGCCACTGCCATTGATGCCATAACCTGAGCCTGCATATCCGTCGGAAAACCCGGGTATGGCTGGGTAGTTATTTTTTCTATTGCTTTGATTCTACTGTTATTGGCAATAACAATTGTTCCATGGGTTTCTCTTATTTCACATCCCGCATCTTCATATAGTGAAGTTATAGACTTAAAATGAGACTTTTCTATGTTTCTTATGTAGATTTTGCTCTTCATTGATGCTGCTGCACTCAAATAAGTTCCTGCCTCTATACGGTCAGAAATAATTTTGTATTCTACAGTATCTGTGTTTTCTATATTTTTTCCTTCTATTGTAATAGTTCCGGTACCTGCACCGCTGATAGAAAAACCGCAAGTATTCAAAAAATTCTGCAAGTCCACAATTTCCGGTTCTCTTGCCGGATTGTAAATAACTGTTTTGCC
>DATESJ010000007.1:0-3575 GCA_035270885.1 Sedimentibacter sp.
CTGAAAGGTTTAAAAGAGGGCGGAACATTTGCCTTAAATTGTCCTTGGAGCGAAAGTGAATTGGAAGAAAAAATTCCTGCTTCAATCAAAAGCTTTATAGCTAAAAATAATATAAACTTTTATATTATTGATGCCATGGATATTGCTTCCAAGGTGGGATTAGGAAATAGAATAAATATGGTAATGCAGTCAGTATTTTTTAAGCTGTCAAATGTATTGCCCATTGATGAAGCCTTAAATTATTTAAAAAAGGATATTGAAACAATGTATGGCAAAAAAGGTTCTGACATTGTTGTGAAAAATCAAAATGCTGTTGACAGAACAATAGATGCATTAATAAAAGTCAAAGTTCCCCCTGCATGGGCTGATTCAAAAGAAGAAGAACTGCCTCTTAAAGATGAGCCTGATTTCGTAAAAAATATACAACGAATAATGGCAAGAGATGAAGGAGATGAACTTCCTGTAAGTGCATTTAAAGGTATGGAAGATGGCACATTCCCATCAGGTACAACTTCCTATGAAAAGCGAGGTATTGCACCTTTGGTACCTGAATGGCAAATTGATAGATGTATCCAGTGTGGTAGATGCTCTTATGTATGCCCTCATGCAACCATAAGACCATTTCTCTTAGATGATAAGGAAGAAGAAAAAAAACCAGATACTTTTAAAACTGCAAAACCAATAGGTAAAGGGCTGGAAAATTACCACTGGAGGATACAAGTTTCACCTTTGGACTGTACTGGGTGTGCCAATTGTGCCGACATATGCCCTGCTAAAGGCAAAGCTCTTATTATGAAACCTGCTGAGCATGAAATGGAAATGGAATCTGAGAATTGGGAATTTGCCATGACAGTAAAACCAAAAGAAAATGTTATGGATAAGTACTCAGTTAAGGGTAGCCAATTTTTAAGACCACTGATGGAATTTTCCGGTGCTTGCCCAGGATGCGGCGAAACACCATACATTAAATTAATAACACAATTATTTGGTGATCGAATGATGATTTCTAACGCAACAGGTTGTTCATCAATTTACGGTGCATCTGCCCCTTCCATGCCTTATTCAACTAATGCAGAAGGTCGAGGTCCTGCATGGATAAACCCATTGTTCGAAGATGCAGCAGAATTTGGATTAGGACTTCAAGTTGGAGTAAAGCAAATAAGAGAAAGATTAACATTATTGATGAAGGAAGCAATCAATACAAATATTGATGATAAGTTAAAAGCAGTATTTTCTCTTTGGATAGATAACTTCCACGATGCAGAAGGATCAAAAAAAGCAAGTCAAAGTATATTTACAATATTAGATGAAAATAATTATAGGGGCAATAAAACAATAGAGGAAATTTTAAAGCTTAAAGACCATTTTATCAAAAAATCCGTTTGGTCTTTTGGCGGTGATGGATGGGCTTATGATATTGGCTATGGCGGTTTGGACCATGTCTTGGCATCTGGAGAAGATATAAATATTTTAGTAATGGATACTGAAGTTTATTCCAATACAGGAGGACAATGCTCCAAAGCAACACCTGCAGCAGCCATAGCTAAATTTGCTGCAGCAGGTAAAAAAATCAGGAAAAAAGATTTAGGTTTAATTGCAATGACTTATGGCTATGTTTATGTAACTCAAATAGCAATGGGTGCAGATATGAACCAAACTGTAAAAGCTATAAAGGAAGCTGAAAACTACAAGGGACCTTCCCTAATTATCGCTTATTCTCCATGTATAAATCATGGTATTAAATCAGGCATGGGAACCAGCATTGCAGAAGAAAAAAAGGCAGTAGAATCCGGCTACTGGCATTTGTATAGATATAACCCAATGCTTAGAGAAGAAGGGAAAAATCCATTTATATTAGACTCTAAGGAGCCTACAAAGGATTATAAAGAATTTATAACTGGTGAAATACGTTATTCCCAGTTAGTGAATACCTTCCCTGAAATTGCAGATGACATGTTTGAAATATCAAGTAAACATGCTGCTGAAAGATACAGAAAGTACAAACAACTATCAGAGCATGACGTTTTGTAAACAAAATAAAGGAAGGCTCAGCCTTCCTTTATTTCTGGTTATTATCAACATGTTCCTTTGCATTTTCGATTTGTTCTTCGTCCGGTAAATTAACCCTTGAAACCGCTTTAAAATTACTTTGATTTGCCCAAGCTGCCGTATCGTGGTTTTCAATAGGTTTTGCCATAAACTTTTCTTTATATTTATTTTTAGCCATTTTAAACACTCCTCTATTTTGGTCTTTATATTATTTGATTTTAATTCTTTATTATTCAAAAATAGCAAGACATTTGGAGGCAGTCCATGAATGAAAAAAATCCCATTAGATACTAATGAGATTCTTCAATCAAGATAATATTACTTATTTGCCTTTGTTTTTTGCTCTTTTATTATAATCTTTGTCTATTTCTAACTTCCAATTTGAATCTACCTCTTTTCCCATACGCATTTCACTGACAAAATTACATACGGAACTATAATTTAATTTAACCCCTTCACTGTCTGCGCAGAAGTTTGTTGCCCTATCTTCATCAATACCAAAATTCTCTGCTGTTTTTATAGCATCAATATTTGCCCCAAGAAAAACAAATTCCCAAGAATATTTTGTTTTTTGATGCTCTACCATACTTTTAATTTTATTAGTTGAAAATTCATGACTTGAATTTTCCATACCATCTGTGATAATTACAAATATCACCTTGCCGGGATGGTCATTTACATTTAAATCAGCTATAGATTTGCCAATATAGTTTATTGTTCTACCCATTGCATCCAATAATGCTGTAGTACCACCTACAAAATATTCTTTTTTACTGATGTCATTAACATTTTTAATATTAACTCTATCGTGAAGAAGTTCATAGTCATGATCAAATAGTACGGTTGTAATATTAGCGCTACCTGCTTCGTTTTTTTGCTTTTGAAGCATTGAGTTAAAACCACCTATTGTATCATTTTCAAGTCCAGACATTGATCCGCTTTTATCAAGTATAAATACTAATTCAGTTAAATTGTTGTTCATATATACCCTCCATTCATTTGATGAACTAAGGATACCAAGATTCAAATATTATTGGTCGCTTTTAGTGCGACATATTAAACATATATAATTTATTCACTAAATACCTAAAAGTGGCTGCTCAAAAGCAAAAAGCGCTTCATTGATTTCAAAGATATTATAAATTTGCTCCTCCAAGAAATATTCCACAATAATATCAAACTTATTGCTGTGGGACAAAGCATATCCTGCTCTTTTCAACAAGTCCTTTGCTTCATCTACATTTAATTCTAAAGCCACGGCAAATGCTAAAACAGTATTCTTCCTTGGTTTGTAATTTTTGTCTGTACGAATTTTTGAAAAAAGCTTTCTATCAATGTTTGCTTTCTTATATGTTTCAACATCAGTTTTTTCTTTTTCATCAATAAGGCGAAGAAGCATTTCAGAAAATGTTTCATCAAGCTGATTGACAACATCTTTCAAACTTCTCTTTTTATCTTGCAGGAACTCCATAGGTACAGGTGCTTGATATTTCAATTCATATTCTTGAATATTTCTATATTTGTCT
>DATESJ010000008.1:0-2940 GCA_035270885.1 Sedimentibacter sp.
TTGTCTGCCATGCGCAAAAACATGAAGAAAATGTATAATAAATCGTCATCTGAAAAAATCGTTGATGATGTTTTGGGTAGTCTGAAGATCGATGACAGTACACTTTAATTTAGATTTACTAAGCCCCCGCTTTTAGAAGTGGGGGCTCGCAGTCTCATTTACTTTTTTTTGTCATATATTCTCTCAAAACCTTATATAAGCAATTTTTAAAGTTGTCATCTTGTTCTTTTCTTCTCTTTGAGGGTCCTTTTGTTTTTCCGCCCTGTTTTCTTATTCTTTCGCTTATATATCTGGATTGAAGTAAGCTGTCTATATTGTTTCTATTTATAAAGAATCCTGCTGTGTGAATTATCGCCGAAGCTTTTCCCAATAGAAGGCTTGCAAGTCCATAATCCTGAGTTACCAGTATGTCTCCTGATTTAAATATTTGAACTATTTTGTAGTCAACAGAATCTCTACCCTGTTCAACAACAATAACTTCAAAATCACTGACTATATAATGGTCTATGTCTGAAACAATTATCAAACCAACTCCAAATTCCTTAGCAGCTTTTTCACATATTTCTCTTACCTTCTGCGGGCATGCATCGCCATCTATTATTATTCTCATGAAAAAACTCCTTTTATATATAGATTATGACCCTAATAAACAAATGGTGACATCTCGGTCGGAAAAATAGAGATTAAAATATTAGGTTACTAATTTATCTCTTGTCTCTTATTTAATTATAGTGTATCTGTATGTTTTATGCAATTATTATAAAATAAAACAAAAAATTTATTTTACCCGCCAAGGAAAACGTCCCTGTGGCATGCGCGGTACGTGTCAGGTTAATCTTTCAAGTAGTGTTATATTAATACATTTTTAAACTTGCATTTTATAGTTTATAGTGTTATAATAATTACTGTTAAAAAAAACCAAAATTAAGGGAGAAGTACAAATGAAAAAAACAAAAAAATTAGTATCATTATTATTAATAATAGCTTTAATGGCAACATTGGCTATTGGATGTACTAAAGAAGAACCAGTAATTGAAGATGTTCCAGAAGTCGAAGATGCACCGATTGTGGAAGAATCTCCAGAAGTTGAAGAAGATTTAAATATAACGACGGATGTTGTTGTTATTGGTTCCGGAGGAGCAGGATTAACAGCAGCATTAGAAGCAAAAAGTGCAGGAAAAGATGTAATCATCGTTGAAAAAATGTCGATAGTTGGAGGTAATTCACTTAGAGCTACAGGTGGATTGAATGCAGGTGGAACCCCTCAACAAGAAGCCTTAGGCATTGAAGATAGTGCAGAAATTCACTACGAAGACACAATGAAAGGTGGATATGAAAAAAACGACCCTGAGCTTGTTAAGACATTGACAACTGATGCTCCTAAGGCTGTTGAATGGTTAATTAGTATAGGAGCAGATTTAAGTGACGTTGGTAAATTAGGTGGTTCAACTAACAATAGATCTCATCGTCCTACAGGTGGTGCACCTGTTGGCCCTCATATAGTTGAAGTATTGAAAGAAAATATAGAAAAAGAAAATATAGAAATCTTACTTAAAACAGAAGCTACAGAAATTTTATATGAAGATAATATGGTAAAAGGTATAACAGCTAAAGACAATGAAGGAAACATCATTACAATTGAAGCTAAGGCAGTTATAATTGCGACTGGTGGTTTTTCAGCTAATTCAGAAATGGTAACAGAGCTTAATAGTGAATTAGCAGGATTTGGTACTACAAACCATCCCGGAGCAACAGGTGATGGAATTGTTATGGCAACTAAGATTGGTGCAGCTACAACACAAATGGAAGAAATTCAAACTCATCCTACTGTAGTTCCTACAAATGGATATATGATTACAGAAGCAGTTAGAGGTAACGGTGCTATTATAGTAAATAGAGATGGCAAGAGATTTACTAATGAAATGGGAACAAGGGATGTTGTATCTGAAGCAATACTAGAACAAGAAAAGGAAACTGCATACTTATTCTTTGACGATTCAGTTAGAGAAAGCCTATCAGCTATAGATGGATATATCAAAATGGGATTAACTACTGAAGGTGAATCTATAGAAGAAATAGCTGCAGCTTTAGAAATAAATGCTGAAAATCTGAAAGTAACAATAGATTCATATAACACTTATGTGGATGCTCAAGAAGACACTGAATTTGCAAGACCTGACTTGCCAAGAAAATTGGAAAAAGCAAAATATTATGCAATTGAAATAGGACCTGCTATCCATCATACCATGGGTGGACTTAAGATTAACTCAAATGCAGAAGTATTAAATACAAGTGGCGATGCTATTAACGGATTGTTTGCTGCAGGAGAGGTAACGGGAGGAGTTCATGGCGGAAATAGATTAGGCGGAAATGCTGTTGCTGATATAATTGTATTTGGAAGAATAGCTGGTAAAACAGCAGCAGAGTATATTAAATAAACTCTTTAATTTATCATAAAACTTCCTCTGAGAGTGTAAAAAGACTATTGACAGAATTAAAATCTGTGCAAAGGTCAATAAATATTTAAGAATTTGTATTTAAAAAACTCGGTAACCCGAGTTTTTTTATACTGCCTAAACCTGCCACGGGAACCGTCCCCGTGGCAGGTTTATGTGCTTGTTACTCTAATTCGGCTATTAATTCACCTGTTACTACTCGCTGTCCTTCTTTAACGTGGATTTTGTTTACAGTTCCTGCTAAAGGAGCTAAAACATTTGTTTCCATTTTCATTGCTTCCAAAATTGCTATAGGCTGTCCTGCAGATACTTTTTCCCCTTCTTTTACAAGGATTTTAAATACATTGCCAGGAATATTTGCTCCTATTTCAAATTGATTACCAGTGTCTGCCATAACTTTTTCGACATCATTATTCTTAGCTATTATGGCATTTATATCTTTAATTGTAACTATTCTGTTATTTCCATTAACTTCAAATGTCAA
>DATESJ010000009.1:0-2974 GCA_035270885.1 Sedimentibacter sp.
GCGATTCTCCACAATACTTCTCCCCTTTGAACAACATGAATATGCATAACATCCTCCTTTTATCTGTTTGTTATAATATATTCATTTGTCCAACCTTAATGATAAGTATTTAAATTAGCATAAAAATATGTAATGGGGACACACCTTAAAGGAATGTCCCCATTTTATTTATTTTGCTATGTCGCTTCTAAACTGTATTTTATCAAATTTTATTTTGGGTATATTATTATATACCTTGTTTCTTGCTTCTTCTATAGTGCTCCCCATGGAAGTTACAGCCAATACTCTTCCTCCGTCTGTAACTGTTTTGTCACCTGAAAGTTTTGTTCCTCCGTGGAAAACAATTATATCTTCTTCAACTTTATTTAATCCTGTGATTTCCTTGCCTTTTTCATAACTCTCAGGATAACCTCCTGAAGCTAAGACAACTGTTACGCATTTTTTATCGGACCAGAGCAAATCATCTTCAGTTAAATTACCATCTATGCATTTAACCATTATATCAACCAAATCTGATTTTAACCTTGGAAGAATAACTTCCGTTTCAGGATCTCCAAATCGGGTGTTATATTCCAAAACTTTTGCTTGATTGTTTTCAATCATTAGACCTATAAACAAGACACCTTTAAAGTCAATATTTTCCCTTTTAAATCCGTTCAAGGTAGTATCCAAAATATTTCTTTTAATATATTCTTTTAATTCATCTGTATATATGGGGTTTGGCGAAAAACATCCCATACCTCCTGTATTAAGTCCTTTGTCCTTGTCATATGCTTTTTTATAGTCCCTGGCGCTTTCCATAGGAATTATATTTTTGCCATCTACAAAACAAAGTAGAGAAGTCTCTATACCTTGGAGGAATTCTTCTATAACTACTATATCGCCTGCATCTCCAAATTGTTTATTATCCATGATACTTTTAATTGCTTCTTCAGCTTCCTTTAATGTCTCACATATTAAAACACCTTTACCTGCCGCTAAGCCATCAGCCTTAACAACAATCGGAGTATTAAATCTATTCAGTTCATCAATTGCTTTTTTTGAATCTGTGTAAACGCCATATTGAGCAGAAGGAATTGAATATTTTTTCATAAAATCCTTGGAGTATGATTTGCTTCCTTCAAATTTTGCACCGTCCTTTGTGGGGCCAAATGCCTTAATTCCCTTTTCATTAAGCTTATCAACCAAACCTAAAACCAAGGGTACTTCAGGACCTACAACAACCAAATCTATTTTGTTATTTACAGAATATTCAACTATCTTATCAAGGTCATCTACTTTAATATCTACACATTCTGCAATTTGAGATATACCTGCATTGCCTGGAGCACAGTACAATTTCGATAATTGCTTGCTTTTTTTTAATTTCCAACAAATTGCATGTTCTCTTGCTCCGCTTCCAACCACAAGAATTTTCATAAAGCCTCCTAATGTTTAAAATGTCTCATGCCGGTTAAAACCATAGACATATTGTATTTGTTGCATGCTTCTATGGATTCATTGTCCTTAAGAGAACCTCCGGGCTGAATTATTGCAGTAATTCCTGCTTTGGCTGCTTCTTCAACGCAGTCGGGGAAAGGGAAAAACGCATCTGAAGCCAAGGAAGCTCCTTTGGTACTGTCTTCTCCAAGGAATTCATAAGCATGTTCTATTGCCTGCTTGCATGCCCATATACGATTTACTTGGCCAGGACCTATTCCTACTGACTGTCCATTTTTAACAATTGTGATTGCATTGGATTTGGTATGCTTTACAATTTTCCATGCCATTACCAAATCCTTCATTTCCTGTTCTTTAGGTGAAGAGACAGTTACTCTTTTAATCTCTTCCTCTTCTGAAAGTAGCTTTGAATCAATTGTTTGAACTAAAATTCCTCCTGCAATCTTTTTTATGTCATAAGTATTTTCATCTTGTTTTTGCATTATGTTTTCTATTTGTAATAGTCTTATATTTTTCTTAGATTTAAGAATTTTTAAAGCATTTTCATCATATGATGGTGCTGCAATTATTTCAACAAAGATTTTATTGATTTCTTGTGCTGTTTTCTCATCAATTTCTCTGTTAAATACAACAATACCTCCAAATATTGAAGTTTTATCTGCATTGTAAGCTTTCATATACGCATCATATATATTTTGCGCAAGACCAACTCCACATGGATTAGAATGTTTGCAAGCAACTACACAAGGCTCATCAAATTCTTTTAAAAGTTCAAGTGCTCCATTTGTATCATTTATATTGTTAAAGGATAATTCCTTGCCATGAAGCTGAACTGCAGATGCTAAAAGTCCCTGAGCATTCTGAACTTCCTTATAAAATGCTGCTTTTTGATGAGGATTTTCACCATATCGCATTTCCTGAATTTTTTCATATGTCATTGTAAATGTTTCAGACAAGGAATAGTCATTCATTTGTTTTTTCATATATGATGCAATCAAGGTGTCATAATGAGCAGTATGAGCAAAAACCTTGGAGCAAAGATAAAATTTTGTATCTAAAGAAACTTCTTTTTTATCCTTTAATTCAAGCAATACTTTTTCATAATCCTTAGGGTCAACTACAACAGCAACATCCTGGTAGTTTTTTGCTGCAGACCGTAGCATAGTAGGACCACCTATATCTATATTTTCAATAGCTTCTTCTCTGGTAACCCCATCTTTTAAAATTGTTTGCTTAAAAGGATATAAATTTACAACAACAAGGTCTATTGTTTCAATATTCAAATCTGAAAGTTGTTTCATATGATAAGGATTTGAACGCATTGCTAAAATACCTGCATGAATATTTGGATGTAATGTTTTGACTCTTCCGTCTAAACATTCAGGAAAATTTGTCACTTCAGATATTCCTGTAACTTTAATTCCTGCATCCTGCAGCGTTTTATGAGTGCCTCCTGTTGATATAATTTCAATACCCAAACTTTCTAATTCTTTTGCAAATTCAACTATTCCTGTTTTGTCAGATACGCTTATTA
>DATESJ010000010.1:0-22960 GCA_035270885.1 Sedimentibacter sp.
TTTTCAACATTATCTTCGTTATATGTAAGCTTTAGGTCTATGTTGTCATTTAATCTGTAATTTTCTTTATCATCATCTTTTTCCAAGGAGTAATAAGGTTTTTCATAATAATGTGAATAGGTTCCTATATGAGACCATTCTCTTATAGGACCGTTTTCACTCATATATTCTGCCGCAACCTTATAAGTTCTTTGAGGGTTAAAATTCGGAATTTGAATACTGCCGTAGCCATCAGTTATTTCTGTAATTTCATTGAAAACAACATTTTCAATGTTGTTATAGGTGTATTCAATAACATTTATCTTATTTATATAGTCGTAATGCTCCCCATTTTTGACTTTTTCATAGTAACTTTCTGTCACACTTACTAATACTGTTCCGCTTAAAGGATTACCCCTTAATTTTTCGTACCCTCCGTAATATTGGCTGTCATAATTGCTAATGTCTAATTTATGTAGCAATATATCTATATTTTCTGGATGCGCCATATCATTTTGCATAATTTCAACCATTTCATTGTGGGGGAAAATTTCAAATGTATCCATAACCCCCACAGACTTATCCTCTGCTTTTGCATTCCAAAGGGTTGTTCTTATAGAAATAGGTTTCCAGCTGTCGCTATTTACATTTGTATTTACATTTATTACAGCTTCTCCTTTATCATTCAGCTTAAGGGTTGAATCCATTTGTCCGTAATCAATACTTCCACTATAGTTGGTTGGAAATCCGCCAAATTTAAGCTCCAATCCGGGAAGTGGATAGCCGTCAAAGAAATTGGCATTTACCTTATAATTTATACTGTCACCGCTGTAAACAAATTTCTTGTCAAATTCGCCGCTTACCGTATAAAGAGGCTTAGTATATTCGCCGATGGTTATATATTTTGTGGATATTTTTATATCATTGTCATATACATTTATTTGAAAGTATTCTGAAGTAATATTCTTTATTTCAAATTCTGTTTGGTAGGTACCTATGTCTGTTAAGTTGACAATTTTACTTTCAAGCACTAAATCTGTATTTGAATCTACTAATTCTACCTTAACTTGGTTAAGAGATTTATCATCTTTGTGCCTTGCAAATCCCCATACATTAATTTTATCCGTAGGAAGATAAGCAGGTCTGTCTGTATCGATATATCTCAAATATTTATAAGCTTCATATTGACTGCTGTAATAATAATTAAAAAAGTAAAAGCTGTCTGCATATACAAAATCACTGAAACCTTTAGCTTCAACTCTTAAAGAAATCGCTTTATTTTCATAGACAGACGTATCTCTATCCACTATAAGTATGCCGTCATTATCGGTAAAACCCAAGTGCTCTCCATTTAATACAACACCTGCATCTACAATACCCTTGCTGTCAGATGCATCTGATGCAATAACAACTATTTGATTTGTAATTAAAGCATAGTAAATAAGCATGTCATTAATTTGCAGGAAGTGATAATTTTTTTCGCCATTATCCGTTGCAAATTCCAATAAATAATACCCCTTTGGAAGATCTGGCAGTTCGAACAATCCTTTTGGATTGTCGTATTTATAAACAATGTTTGGCTTTTGATTTATAGTATTTAATAAAGTTAATCCTTCAAGATCATTAACACTATCTGCAAGAAATTTGCCTGTTTCTGCAAAATTATTAATATTATCAGCAAAATAGTCTGCATTTTTATATTGATAAATATTTATGTCAAATTCTAAATTTTCATCATTTATATATGCTTCAATTATTTTCGCATTACTTTCATAAATATTCGTCAAGGGTCTGTCAAAATAAACTTCAGCATGTTTTTCGATTTTTGTGTTAAAATTGAATGAATAATCTTCTTCCAACTTCTGCTCACTGTCTTTTAAACCGTATCCTTTTTTAATTGTAATAGTATAATTTATATTTTCTTCCAATTTATCTGGTACAAAAATAGCTGTATTGTTTTTGTAGATAAATTTTCCTTCTACATGAGGCTTAATTTCAAAATAATCATCAATTTCGTCTAAACTGCTCAGTGTAAAGTACATTTCAATTCCGGAATTTGACGGAACATAGCCGCTTTTATTGGAAGGAATGGTGCTTTCCACTTCAAATTTTTTCTTTGTCTGAAAGGCCCAAGAATAATTATTGTCCTCATCATTTATCTTGAATTGATATACCTTATCAGTCTCTAGTTCTGTAGCCGGTATAATATTATGAACAGTAGTAGATAATTTTTCTATTTTGTATTCTTGTTCAGGAATTATTTGTAAATAATCATTTATAAAGTTATTGTTAATTTCCACCTTTGAGGTCAACTGAAAAACAGAAGTTTTATCAATTCCTTGTTTGTCGGAGTTAAGAGCAACTAATTCGAATTTATCCTCAATCTTATTCTCTATTGGTAAAGGTTCAGTTACTGGCGATACGTTTTCCACCTTCTTGCATGATGCTAATATAATACACATACTTAAAATCCATATTATTTTTTTCATTTTCCCCTCCAAAATGTTTTCATAGCTTAATTATATCACTTACTATATGACGATACAATAATCAAAATAGTTCAAAAAATCAAAATAAATGTTACTGTTGATAGACAACTAAGGCTAATATCCTATCATAAACCAAGGATATCAGGTTTAAAAAGATGGATAAATAATAATTGACATGCAAATTGTTTTGTTATATACTAAATTAGTAATTTACTAAATTAGTAAACAAGGAGAATAAAATGAGAATACCAACAACTTTAAAACATAAACCAGTTATTGTTTCAGAAAATTATGAAAATGTAGATGGAAGAAATGCATATAATTCAGATGCTAAAGGTTTGTCCTTAGGTCTTGCTCAATGGAATGACAGAGGCAAGGTTGATATTTCTGCAAAGGTGTGGAGATATACAGGAGAGAAGTGGTCAAGGCAATCTGAAGAGCTTCCTCTTCATAGAGTTCTTGATTTAGCCATATTAACTTTACGAGCACAGCTTCATTTCAGGGAAGCCTACAGATATGAAAAACTATATGACACAGAAAACCCTGTAATAGACAGGGTAGGTATGCAAGGTGATGCTATGACTGTGGAAGTTTGCACTGACAACGAAAAAATAGATGAAGACATTAAATTGTTCAATCAAGCATTAAGTGATGATGGTGAAATAATTGGAGAAAGACTTAGTATTTTATCAAGATTATTAAATGAAATGGGATATAGCGGTAGATAATATGGATAGAAAGAAGCAATTAAAAGAACAATACAAACAGATGAAAACAGAAATGGGAGTATTTATTATTAAAAAGAAAAATAGTAATAAATATCACCTTGTTGCAACACAAAATATAAAAGGAATGATGAACAGTGTAAAATTTCAGCTCGGAATGGGTAGCTACCCTAACTTGGAACTGCAAAAGGACTGGAATGCATCAAGTCCTGATGATTTTGAATTTACAATACTTGAAACATTAGAATATGACAAAGATGAATCTAAAACAGACTATTCTGAAGAGGTTAACATAATATTAATTATGTTAACTGAAAAGCTAGTAGAAAATAAGATGGTACCATATATTAAATAACAAGGATAAAGAACAATTTATCTAGATAGGTTTACATAATTTAAATTATGTAAACTATAATCAAAAGATAAAAAAATATAAGATATAAAAAAGGTGAGAAAATGAGTTTAATACCGAATGATTATCATCCTTCATGGAACAAATTTTTGACTGATGATATTATTGTAGAATTGGATAAGATAGAAAGCAAAATCGGAAGCAATATAAATCCCGCTCATGACAATGTGCTTCGTTTTATGAAAAACAATTTAAATGATATAAAGGTTGTAATATTAGGTCAGGATCCTTATCCGGAAAAAGGAAGAGCAACTGGTCGTGCTTTTGAGGTAGGTGACTTATTATCTTGGAATCAAAAGTTTAGACAGGTGTCCCTTAAAAACATTATAAGGTTAATATACAAAAATTATAATAAAATAGATGATTATGGTGATGTTAAAAGGTTTTCTCAAATTCAAGAAGAAATTAAAGATGGTAAGTTTTCCATATTGCCTCCCGATAAAATATTTAAGTCATGGGAAAAACAGGGAGTACTTTTGCTAAACACATATTTGTCTGTAGAAGCAGGTGTCACAGGCAGCCATATATCCATATGGCAAAGCTTCAGCGAAAAGTTGCTTAAATTTATATCAGAAGAAAACAGAAATATTAGCTGGTTTTTGTGGGGCAGAATGGCAGAAGACAAAACGCAATATATTAAATATGGAAAATTTTATATTAGCAGACATCCCATGATGTGTTCAGCATCATATGAAGATGATTTTTTAAAAAGTAATTGCTTTAAGGATACAATGGATATTATTAATTGGAAGGATTGAAAAGAATATCGACAAAATTCGACACATGGATAAAATTCATGTGTTTTTTTATTCAAAAAACTATTGACAATAATACAGTATGGTGCTACGGTTATATACATAAGTATATAACCGTTAAACCACAAGTAAGGAAGTGATAAATTGAATAAATTTGATAATAATAAACCAATTTTTATACAAGTGAGAGAAATAATTGAAGATCAAATAGTTAATGATTTACTTAAGGAAGAAGATCAAGCGCCATCTACAAATCAAATGGTTAGTTTTTATAAAATTAATCATGCAACGGTGACAAAGGGTGTAAATCAATTGGTTGATGAAGGAATTTTATATAAAAAGAGAGGTATTGGAATGTTTGTTGCTAAAGACGCTAAAAATAGATTAGTAGGAAAGAGAAAGCAGGCCTTTGCTGATGAATATGTTGTCCCATTACTTCAGGAAGCAGAAAAGTTGGGGATATCAGAAAATGAAATAATTGAATTAATTAAGAATTTCAAGGAGGGAGAATAATGTCATTTAATATTGAAGCAAATAATTTATCACTAAATTATAAAAAATTTGAAGCACTTAAAGATATTTCTTTTACATTAAAGGAAAAGAGAATTTACGGACTTCTTGGCAGAAACGGAGCAGGAAAAACATCACTTTTAACATTATTATCGGCCTTTAGAAGACCAACGTCAGGTAGATTAACAATTGGCGGTGAAGATAATTTTGAAAATGCAAAAATAATGAGTAATATTTCATTTCATTATGAAAAGAATTATTCGGAGGAAACAGCAACCCTTAAGAAAATGCTTAAAGATCTTGAAAACTATAGAGAAAATTATGATGAAGAATATGCACTTAGGTTACTTAAAATGTTTGAACTACCAATAGATAAGCCAGTTAGCAAACTCTCTAAGGGTAAGCAGTCAGCTTTTGAAGTAACCATGGGATTAGCAAGTCGCTGTCCTATAACGATTTTCGATGAATCATATTTATCCATGGATGCGCCTACCAGAGTTAAATTTTATAATGAAGTATTGGAAGAACAGGCCAGAGAATCACGCACATTTATTTTATCCACACATCTTGTTTCGGAAATGGATTATTTATTCGATGAGGTCTTAATGCTGCATAATGGTAAGCTTTTGGTACATGATGAATATGAAACCTTGGTGTCAAGAGGAATGACTGTTACAGGACCTGCTGAAAAAGTAGATGAATTTGCAAGAGGAATGAAGTTTTTAAACCAGCAAACATTAGGGAATACAAAAGCAATTTCTCTTTATGGTGAAAATAACAGGGACTTAGCTGCAAAGGCAAAATCCTTAGGACTTGAAGTGGGACCTATATCATTACAGGATTTGTTTATTTATATTACAGAAAGGGAGTAGACTATGAATACAACATTTAAGGTTACAAAGGATATGTTCATTGAACAGTTAAAATGGTCTGCGTGGTTTATTATAACTAATATAATAATTCATTTGGTATTGACATATTTTTCTGTAAAATATAACTTTGGCATTACTGATTTTACACAGTTTATGGGTGCTTCTATTACGATATACATGTTGATTATTGGAATAATAGCAGGCTCATCATTTTTAAGATATTATTCACGTATGGGAATTACAAGAAAGGACTATTTTTATGGAGCTGCTCTTGCTATTATAATTTTAACTTTTACATTAGTAATAATTGTTGGCTTATGGTCATTAGTTGAAATTTCGATTTTTAACCTTATGGATATAAGCATAAAATCAAATATTTTTTATGGTATGAATTGGGTTGAACCTGCAGTTTCAATTGTATTATCCAGTTTGATTTATTATTTGATAGGCTGGTTTATCAACGTGGGATATTATAAGTTCAACTGGAAGGTAGGCTTGTTATTCATTTTAGTTTCAATGATAATTTTATCAATACACGGTAAGACTTGGGTAGATGAATTAGTTGATATACCAGTAGTGATAATAGGAAGTCTCATGGTGGAAATTTTGAACATAACCAAGGCGGGGTTTGAATTTTGGGTATCTCTAGCTATAAACTTTGGGTTAATAATACTGCTTATGTTCATTATAAGAAGATTAACAAAAAGTATTACTGTTAAGTTATAGAATTTAGAGAAATAGTACGCTTATGGGCTCCTAATATGGGAGCTTTTTTCTTGCAAGAAACAAATCAATAGTTGCAAATTACAATTTAGTTAAAATGTAGAAAAATGCAGGAAAAGTATGAATAATTGCAAATAGGACTTATAAATATAGAATAATAATGAAATTTTGAAGTATTATGAAATTTATCTTGACGTTATTGCAATGTGGTATTATAATAACCCTTATAATAACAAAAATATAAAAAGCAAAATGCAACTAATTTAAAATAACTTTCATATAGTTGTGTTTGGGAGGTTCATATGAAATATAATGCTGTTGATGTAATTAAAGCAAAGCTGTACAAGGATGTTTTTCCTTATGAAGAAATACCTAAGATTAAATTTAATAATATTCAACTTCCAATGAATATTTCAGACAATATATGGATCACCGATACAACTTTCAGAGATGGACAACAATCAATGACAAACATGAATTCTGAGCAAATGGTTAAGTTGTTTGATTTTCTTCATGAATTAGACAATGAATCAGGAATTATAAAACAAACAGAATTTTTCCTCTATTCTCAAAAAGATAGAAAAGCTGTTGAAGAATGCATGAAAAAGGGATATAGCTTTCCTGAAATTACATCTTGGATAAGAGCTAATAAGGAAGATTTCAACTTAGTAAAATCAATGGGCATAAAAGAAACAGGAATATTGATGTCATGTTCAGATTATCACATATTCAACAAACTTAACAAAACTAGATCAGAAGCAATGAAAATGTACTTAGATATTGCCTATGCTGCATTGGAAAATGGAATTGTTCCAAGATGTCACTTTGAAGATATTACCAGAGCTGACTTTTATGGTTTTGTTATTCCTTTGGCTAAAAACTTGATGGAAATGAGCAAAGAAAGTAAAATAAATGTAAAAATTAGAGCTTGCGATACATTGGGAGTTGGAGTTTCACATGTGGGAGTAGAGCTTCCAAGAAGCGTTCCTGCAATTATCCATGGATTGAAATACTATGCTAATGTACCATCAGAGTCCATAGAATGGCATGGACACAATGATTATTATGCTGCAGTAACTAATTCAACAACATCATGGTTATACGGAGGATCCTCAGTAAATACAACCCTGTTCGGAATAGGTGAAAGAGTAGGTAATACTCCTCTTGAAGCAATGGTTATGGAATATGCACAAATAAAGGGCAATGTAAAATCAATGAATTTAAATGTAATAAGCGAAATAGAAAAGTATTTTGAAAAAGAACTTAAATATGACATTCCTCCTAAAACACCATTTGTAGGAAGTGAATTTAATGTAACTAAGGCGGGAATTCATGCAGATGGATTATTGAAGGACGAAGAAATTTACAATTCTTTTGATACAAGGAAAATTCTAGGGAAAGCTCCTTTAGTTGCAATTAATTCATATTCAGGAATTTCAAGTATTGCTTATTGGGTTAACTCTTACTTTGGACTTAAGGGCGATGATAAAATTCAAAAAAATGATGAAAGATTAATTTCTATTCACAATAAAATAGATGAAGAATATGAAAGTGGAAGAACAACCAATATATCAAGTGAAGAAATGGAAAATTTGGCAAACACATATATATTTAGCTATATTAAAAATGAACAAGCAATGTAGGAGGCGCAATGAAACTGACATTATCAGAAAAAATAATTAAAAATCATCTGCTTACAGGCCAAATGATTGCCGGTAAAGAAATCGGCATAAAAATAGATCAAACATTAACCCAGGATTCTACAGGTACAATGGCATATTTGCAATTTGAAGCAATGGGAATTGACAGAGTGAGAACGAAACGTTCAGTTGCATATATTGATCATAATATGCTACAGTCAGGTCCTGAAAATGCTGATGACCACTTATATATTCAAACGGTTGCTAAGAAACATGGAATATATTTTTCAAAACCAGGCAACGGTATTTGTCATCAGGTTCATTTAGAAAGATTTTCAGTTCCCGGTGACACAGTTCTTGGCTCTGACAGTCATACACCAACATGCGGAGGTATGGGAATGTTAGCTATGGGCGCTGGAGGCCTTGATGTAGCAGTAGCAATGGCAGGGGGAGAATATAACATTATAATGCCACAAATAGTAAATGTAGAGTTAACAGGCAAACTCCAAAAGTATTCTTCAGCCAAGGATATAATTCTTGAAGTGTTAAAGCATTTCACTGTTAAAGGTGGAGTAAATAAAATATTTGAATATACAGGAGAAGGTGTAAAAACACTTTCAGTTCCTGAAAGAGGAACTATAACAAATATGGGTGCAGAGCTTGGAGCTACAACTTCAATTTTCCCTTCTGATGAAAAAACTTTAGAATTTCTAAAAGCACAGGGAAGAGGGCAAGACTTTGTCGAGCTAAAGGCTGATGAAGGAGCTGAATATTCAGAAAAAATTACAATTGATTTAAATTTGTTAGAACCAAACATTGCACTTCCTCATTCACCAGATGCTGTAGTTCCTGTAGGTGTAGTTCGCGGTAAAAAGGTTACCCAGGTTGCCATAGGAAGCTGTACAAATTCTTCATATAATGATTTGATGAAAGTTGCAAGTATATTGGATGGCCATACGGTACACGAAAATGTATCATTGGTTGTATCCCCCGGCTCAAAGCAAGTTCTTACAATGATTGCAGGTAACGGAGCATTAGCTAAAATAATATCTTCAGGTGCTCGTATTCTTGAAAGCGGCTGCGGTCCTTGTATAGGAATGGGGCAGGCACCAAGTACCAACGGAGTATCACTTAGAACATTCAATAGAAATTTCAAAGGAAGATGCGGAACTCAGTCAGCTGATGTATACCTGGTAAGTCCTGAGGTAGCTGCACTTTCTGCTATTAGAGGTTATATTGCAGGAAGAGATGATTTTGATGAAGTGGATTTAAATATTGAAATGCCAAAAGAATTCATTATAAAGGACAATATGATTGTAAAACCTGCTGAAGATGGCAAGGATATTGAAGTTATCAGAGGACCTAATATAAAACCATTCCCAAAAAATAAAAATATGGAAGATACTACACAGGGAAAAGTATTAATAAAGGTTGAAGATGATGTTACAACTGATGCAATAATGCCTTCTAATGCAAAGCTTCTTCCTTATAGATCAAATATACCTTATTTATCAGAATTTTGCTTTTCTCAAATAGACGAAAATTTTCCAAAAAGAGCAAAAGAAAATAAGGGTGGAGTAATTGTTGCCGGAAAAAACTACGGACAAGGCTCAAGCAGAGAGCATGCAGCTTTGGCTCCCCTATACTTGGGAATAAAAGCAGTGTTAGCTAAATCCTTTGCTAGAATTCATAAAAGCAATTTAGTAAATAACGGCATACTACCCTTGACATTTGTAAATGAGGAAGACTATAAAGAAATAGATATGATGGATGAAATAGTTATAAATAACCTTTTATCTCAAATAGAAAATAATATAGTTATGGTTGAAAATAGAACAAGGAATAAAACATATAAAACACATCTTATGCTATCAAGTAGAGCTATTGAAATACTAAAAGCAGGTGGGCTTTTGAATTATATGAGTAAGCAGGTGGCGATATGAAAAGAGTAATTACACTTATTCTCGGTGATGGGATAGGTTTGGAAATAATGTACGCAGCAAAAGAAATTATAGATGCTGCAACAGACAATATAGAGTGGGAAGAGGTAATAGCAGGAAATACCGCATATGAAAAATGCGGTGTTTTAATTCCTGATGAAACTCTAAAAAGTATTGAAAGAAACAAAATAGTATTAAAAGGTCCCATAACTACACCTGTAGGGAAGGGATTTAGAAGCATTAATGTAGAGTTAAGACAAATGTTTAATTTATATGCCAATGTTAGGCCTGTAAAGTCCTATGAAGGTATTGAGTGCCTATATAAAAATTTGGATTTGGTTATTGTAAGAGAAAACACAGAAGACCTTTACAAAGGAATTGAACATATGGTAACTAAAGATGCTGCTGAAAGCATTAAGGTTATTACAAGAGAAGCAAGTGAAAGAATTGCTGATTTTGCATTTAAATTAGCTGAAAAGGAAAAGAGAAATAAAGTAACATTGACACATAAAGCAAACATAATGAAATTGACTGATGGATTATTTTTAGAATCAGGGAAAGTTATATCAAAACAGTATCCAAATATACAATTTGAGGATGTTATAGTTGATGCAATGTCAATGAAGTTAGTTATGAATCCTTATGACTATCAGGTTATTGTTGCACCAAATTTATACGGTGATATTCTTTCGGATATGGCTGCGGGCTTGATTGGCGGTCTTGGTATGGCACCAAGTGCAAATATTGGCGATGATACGGCAATATTCGAACCTGTACATGGCTCTGCGCCGGACATAGCAGGAAAAAATATTGCAAATCCAACTTCTGCAATTTTATCAGGTATAATGTTACTAAGGTATATAGGTGAAAATAAAGCAGCCTTAAAAATCGAAAATGCTCTCAAAAAAGTTTTGAAAAATAAAGATTTGCATACAAAGGATATTGGTGGACCATTAAGTACAAGAGAATTTAAAGAAGAAGTACTTCTTAATTTATAAAAATACTCCTTAATTTATAAATAAACTTGACTCGTTTATAACTAAGGTATATAATAATGAAAAAATATGACATGCCTTAAAGGAACAGTGACGCTCCTTTAAGGCATGTCTCTATAATTAAGTGGGAAGGGATGAAATTATGAGCAACTTATTAAAAGAAGCTAAAGCTTTACAAGAAGAAATAGTTAAGGATAGAAGATATATACACCAAAATGCTGAACTTGGCATGGATTTGCCTGTGACTTCTGCATATGTTGTAAAAAGACTGAAAGAAATGGGCTATGAGCCGGAACTGATTGCAGGATCTGGTGTTGTTGCCCTAGTTGGCGGTAAAAGACCAGGCAAAACAATACTTTTAAGAGCGGATATGGACGCTTTGCCAATCTTTGAAGAAAATGATTTGGAATACAAATCTAAGACAGAAAACATGCACGCATGTGGACATGATACACATGCTGCAATGCTCTTAGGGGCGGCACAACTTTTAAAATCACATGAGGATGAAATAGAAGGTACTGTTAAATTAATGTTTCAGCCTGCAGAAGAAAGGTTGTCTGGGGCTAAAACTTTAATAGAAGCAGGAATTCTTGAGGCTCCAAAGGTTGATGCTGCAGCAATGGTTCATATATTCTCAGGAATGCCTATGAAAGCAGGTACATTAGTTATAGCAGAAGGTGGCTATTCAACATCATCTGCGGATATGTTTCATATTAGCATTCAAGGAAAGGGAGGTCATGGTGCCATGCCTCAGGATTCTGTAGATCCCCTGAATGTAGCTGCTCATATTTTTATTGCATTACAAGAAATTATAGCAAGAGAAATTACACCATCTAATACAGCTGTTGTTACAGTTGGCCAGATGCATGGAGGTAATGCAGCAAATATTATTCCTGATACAGCATTTTTGGAAGGAAGTATAAGAGCTTTTGATAAAAATGACAGGGAATTAATGAGAAATCGTGTAGTGGAAATATCTCAAGGTATAGCATCAACCTTCAGAGCAAAGGCTACAGTTGATTATAGAATGGAATGCCCATCTGTTTATAATGATGCTGACTTTTCTCAATTAGCATCCTCGGTGAATAAGGAAATGCTTGGTGAAGACAATGTTATAACATTTGCTGATGCCTTCCCTGGTGGCAAAATGACAGGCTCTGAAGATTTTGGATATATAAGCGAAAAAGTTCCTTCTCTTATGATGGCTTTAGGCGGTGGTTCGCCTGAAGAGGGATATCCCTATCCTCAGCACCATCCTAAGGTGAATTTTAGTGAGGATATATTGTATATAGGCTCATCAGTATATGCAAATACTGCAATTCAATGGCTTAAAAACAATAAGTAAGTTTAAAGAACCTGTATACACAATACAGGTTTTATAATAATATTTTATAATTAAAAAGATTAAGGAGAAGAAAATGAACGGATTATTAGCAATAACAGTAATATTGATAGCATTTGCTATCGGCGATTATGTATCATTTAAAACAAGTGCTACATTTTCAATGCTTTTTACAACAGCAATTATATTTTTAGTAGCATTCTGGATGGGATTACCAGCCACTATTTTTAATGATTCAGGACTTCTAACAGTTGGAGTTCTTGCAATGCCACTTTTACTAACAAATATGGGAACAATGATTAGTCTGAAAGAGTTGGCTAAGCAGTGGAAGACCGTAATGATTGCAATTGCAGCAGTTGTTGGAATTGGAATATTTGTTTACTTTGTGGGAGGGCCCTTATTTGGTAATGAAATGGCAGCAGCAGCTGCACCCCCAATTTCTGGAGGAGTAGTTGCAGCACTTATTGTAAGTGATGTTGCAAAAGCAAAGGGACTTGAATCAATAGCAGTATTTGCAACTTTACTTCTTGTAACACAGACTTTTTTCGGAACACCAGTTGCATCTTTTTGTCTAAAAAAAGAGGCGCGACGAGTGTTGTCCTTAAATAAAAATACAATAGCTAAAGAGCTTGTATCTGCAGAAGTGGTAAGCGATGAGCCTAAAAAACGCATATTCCCTTCAATTAGGAAGGAACTTCAAACTAGTTCCATCTTGTTGCTTAAGTTGGCAGTCGTATCTTTTTTAGCGGTTAAAGTATCGGAGTTGACAAATGGAACAGTAAATTCTTTGATAGTATGTTTGATATTTGGTGTAATAGCAAGAGAAATAGGCTTTCTTGATAAAGATTCAATGACTTCTGCAAACAGCCAAGGTTTTGTAATGATTTGTCTATTGACTGTTATTTTTGCAAATTTATCAAGTGCTACTCCAGAAATGTTATTATCATTAATAATTCCTATAGTAGGTTGTTTAGTATTGGGAGTTATAGGATTCAGTATTTTTTCATCTATTGCAGGAAAGTTTTTAGGTATGGATAAATTTATGTCTATAGCAATTGGTTCTACTGCACTATTTGGATTCCCTGGAACTTTTATTATTTCAAATGAGGTTGCAAATGCAATCGGAAAAACTGAAGAAGAGAGAAAAATAATTTTAGATGCAATACTTCCTAAGATGCTCATTTCTGGATTTGTTACAGTGTCCATAGCATCGGTGTTACTTGCCGGATTCATGGCTAAATTAATATAAATTTGAATAGGGAGGTTGGAATGAATATAAAAGAACTTGCTAAAAAATATGAGCAGTATACTATTGATATGCGAAGAGAATTTCACATGAATCCTGAACTAAGTATGCAGGAAGTGAAAACTGCCAACAGGATTAAAGAAGAATTAACAAAGATAGGTGTTGCCTATGAATCAATTGGAGATTCAGGAGTAGTTGCTACTATAAAAGGCAAAAACCCAGGAAAAACTATTGCTTTGAGAGCTGACATTGATGCACTTGAAGTTAATGAAGTCCGAGATGTGCCTTATAAATCCAAAAATGAAGGCGTTATGCATGCTTGTGGCCATGATGCACACGGAGCAATGCTTTTAGGAGCAGCCCATGTTTTAAATGAATTAAAGGATGAATTAAAGGGTACTGTTAAACTTATGTTTCAGCCTGCAGAAGAAGTAGCACAGGGAGCAAAAGCCTTGATAGCAGGTGGAGTCTTAGATGGTGTTGATGAAGTATTTGGTATGCATGTAATGGGTAATTTTCCAACAGGTAAAATAGCTGTAGGAGCAGGTCCTCGTATGGCGTCTGCTGATATGTTCAAAATTACTGTTAAGGGAGTAGGGGGACATGGCTCCATGCCAAATCTAGGCGTTGATGCTCTAGTAGCTGCATCAGCAATAGTAATGAATTTACAAACTCTTGTAAGCAGAGAAGTATCACCTATGGAAAGTGTCGTAGTAAGTGTCGGTAAGCTAATATCAGGAACTAGGTTTAATGTAATAGCTGATGAAGCAATAATGGAAGGAACTACAAGATGTTTCAGCTATGAAGTTAGAGAGCAGTTGCCTTCTGCCATGGAAAGAATTATTAAATCAACAGCTGCAAGTTACAGAGCAGAAGCGGAATTAGAGTATAATTTTCTGACAGCTCCTACTATCAACAATGAAGAATCAACAGAAAGAGCTAAAAAATCCATAGAAAAAATCATGTCAAAGGATGCCGTTGTGGAAATGCCTAAAATGGCAGGCTCTGAAGATTTCTCCGAGTATTTGGCAATAGTTCCCGGAACATTTGCCATTGTGGGAACAGCTAATAAAGAGAAGGATACATGCTATGCAAATCATCACCCCATGTTTGATATTGATGAAGATATGTTGGTGAACGGTGTTGCCTTGCATGCGCAATATGCTTTTGATTATTTAATGAATGAATAATTAAACATTTGTAAAAGGTGAGAGTTTGCAGGGAAGAAAATCCCTGCAAATTTTTATTTTAAATGTAAGTAAGTACCTTTGAATAGGCTTGTAAAAATATATAATAATAATATAAAATCTTAATATAGTGCCAATAGATATTAAGATTTATTAAGAAATGAGAATTCCTTGAAATTTCAACAAAGGAATTTTTTTCTTACTATGATAAATTTCGATATTGTTTTTAAAACAATGATATTTCAATGATGCTATGGATTTGTTGCAATAAAAAACTATATGTTGTATTCAATTGACATATTTTCAGGTTACTGCTACAATATGTAGTACCACATAAAAAACAGGGAGAACAGAGATATGAGTAGAATATTAAAAAGAACAGGCAACTATGTTGATTTTAATCCTGACAAAATTAGCAATGCCATTATAAAGGCAATGAAGGAAACCAAGGATGGGGTTGATGAAAAGTTAGCTAAGGAAATAAGCTTAAAAATTGAAGAGGAAATTTCAAATAAAAATTTTCCCATACCTGTGGAAATGGTACAGGACTTGGTTGAAAATTACTTGATGGACAGCATTAGAAAAGATGTTGCAAAGAAATACATATTGTATAGATATGAGAGAGATAAGTCGAGAGATTCTCGCAAGAGAAAGGATTATAAGCTTCTTAGCGAAGAATTTATAAGCAAGTATAAGCATATAGGTTCTCCAATGAATCAGCTTGGAAATTTTGTATATTACAGAACCTATTCAAGGTGGCTTCCAGAAGAAAGAAGAAGAGAATATTGGTGGGAAACCGTAAGGAGAGCTGTTGAATACAACTGCAGTTTAGTTCCTACCAAAAAGGAAGAAGCAGAAAGATTATATGATAATATATTTAATTTAAGACAATTTTTATCGGGTAAAGTTTGCCCCTTATATAAGTGATTATATAAGCAAACTCCTTTAACTGCTGGAACTCTAACCCAATATTGATAAAAGTAAAAAATATTTTCAATATTGATATGACAATCAGCAACGAAGCTTTTTCGATAATGAAGGTAAAATATAATGCCAAGGAAACTAACACAAGAAGAATATTGCAATAAGTTCTATAAAAAAAATCCAAAAGATTTTGAAGTTATTGGGGAATATGTAAATACAGATACGGAAATTATGATAAGACATACCGTATGTGGAAATGAATATCTTCGAAAACCTGAAAAGTTATTATCAAGGGGTGCTTCATGTCCGAAATGCAACCCTTATGCAAAAATTCGCAGGACACAAGATGAATTTGAAAAAGATGCATATGATAGATTTGGTGATAAATATTCAGTCGTTGGTAAATATATCAACATTGATAGTAATGTACCTATAAGGCACAATGAATGTGGAACAGTGTGGTCACCTAACGCAAATGCTTTTTTAAGAGGTGCGATAAATGCTTGTCCTCATTGTTCGAAAGGTGGAGTATCAATGACACAAGAAGAATTTGAGAAACGAATTGAAAGCATTGAAGAGTATGACGAATATAAGTTTCTTGAAGAATATCAAGGATATGATACTAAAATACCAATTTTACACAAAGATTGTGGGTACGAATATTATGTATCACCTAATAAGTTCATAAGTGGTAGAAGATGTCCTAAATGTAAAGCAACTGTTGGTGAAAAGAAGGTTATTAGAATAATGAATAAACTTAAAATACCATATGTAAAAGAAAAATCATATATTGGACTTTTATATGATAAGGCTGCTTTAAGATTTGATTTCTTTGTTAATAACAGTTTCTTGATTGAGTATGATGGAATACAACATTTTAAACCTATCAGATGGAATAAAAAAATGTCTGACGAAGAGGTTAATGAGCTATTTGTTAAAACTCAATATAGAGATATAATAAAAAATGAATTTTGCAGAGATAATAAGATGAATTTGTATAGAATTGCCTATACAGAATTGGAATTTATAGATGAAATTGTGTTAGATATTATCGAAAAAGAACGTTCAACGACTATTCCGAAAGGAAGTACACTACAAGCGTATGGTAGTGGAAATGGGGAGAGTGTCAAGTACACTATGATATAGTCTGAACTTATGGGAAACCATAAGCAGTATCTAATACCACTATTAGATACGGGGTAGATAGTTGCGTATCTACTTGAACAAATTGAGAACATTCTGGGTTGGTGGAACACCTGTTTCATACAACTACCCTATGGCAAATTTCAACTGTGCATTTGAAATAATAAATGATTTCCATTCATTTAGGGATTTGTTTTATTTATTGATGATAGGCTCAGGTGTAGGCGTTAGAATTCTAAAAAGTGACATTGAACAATTATCTAAAATAAGAGCTAATTATAAAATAATTCATGAAGATTATACACCTATTGAGAAATCCAAAAGAGAAGATAACACAGGTGTTGAATTTAGCCATAATAATTCTGTAAAAATAACAGTTGGTGACAGCAAGGAAGGTTGGGTACAGTCCCTTGACCATTTCTTTAGCTTTATAAATTCAAGTGAATATAGAAATATTAATACAATTATTATTAACTATAACAATGTGAGACCAAAAGGGGAAGTGTTAAAAACTTTCGGAGGAACTGCCAGCGGTCATGCAAGCATGAAAAATATGTTTACAAAAATTGATATGGTTATTAAAAAACGCGGAGCCATTGAAGGTAAGGACAGATTCAAATTGAAACCTATAGATTGTCTTGATGTAGCTAATATTATAGGTGAAAATGTAGTAGTTGGCGGTGTAAGAAGAACAGCAGAAATTATGCTTATTGATTATGATGATACTGATTGCATCGAAGCTAAGAGCAAACTTTATAAACAAATAGATGGTCAATGGATTGTTGATAAGGATATTATCCATCGTTCTATGAGCAACAATTCAATTTATTACAGGAAAAAACCAACTCGCCAACAGTTGAAATGGCAAATTGAGCAAATGAGGTATTCGGGAGAACCAGGATGGGTTAATGAAGAAGCAGGTAGCAAAAGAAGACCAAATATGAACGGAGTTAATCCTTGTGGAGAAATACTACTTGACAACAAAGGGTTGTGTAATTTAACAACTATAAATGTTTTTTCATTCGTTGATGAAAATGGCAATTTAGATGAAAAAGGACTTTTGAACGCTCAGCGTCTTTCAGCAAGAGCTGCTTACAGAATGACTTGTGTGGAGCTTGAATTATCCCAGTGGGATAGAGTTCAGCAAAGAGATAAATTGACGGGGTGTTCACTTACAGGGTGGCAGGACATGGTTAATGCAGCAGGTCTTGACAGAGACCAACAGGCAGCATTGTTAAGAAAACTAAAAGATGCAGCCCATGACGAATCAGAAAGATATGCCGGAGAAATTGGTGAAAAGGCACCTATTTTAGTTACTACCGTAAAACCGGAAGGTACATTGTCACAGCTTCCTGGAGTATCAAGTGGCGTTCATTATTCTCACTCTCCATATTTTGTTAGAAGAGTTAGAATTAACAGCCATGATCCTTTGGTAAAAGTATGCGAAGAATTGGATTATACCATATATCCCGAGGTAGGTCAGGATATAAAAACATGCACCACAAAGGTTATAGAGTTTCCACAGAAAGCACCGGTGGGAAGGACTAAATATGATATTACAGCTATTGAACAGTTAGAAAACTACAAATTGTTTATGGAAAATTATGTTGAGCACAATTGTTCTATAACAGTGCACGTAAGAGACCATGAATGGGAGCAGGTTGAGCAATGGGTATGGGAAAACTGGGATGAAGTTGTTGCACTTTCTTTCCTTTCCTTAGATGATAGTTTTTATCAGCTTATGCCATATGAATCAATAACTGAAGAAGAATACCACCAGAAGGTAAAAGAAATGAAACCATTTATTCCATCTCTTTTGGGTAAGTATGAAGTTCAAGAAGAAACCTTGGACATAGGTGACGAAAGCTGTGATACAGGTATTTGCCCTATAAGATAAAACATAAGTAAAAAAACAGTTCTTAGCTCCATAAAATGGATAAAAGAACTGTTTTTTGTTGACATTTTATTTCATTAGATGTAACGTATTAATTGATCTCATATGTATTCTAAGAATAGATATATATTTAAAAAGCTAAATTTTTAAAAAGGAATGGATATAATATGGAAATTATTATTAAAAACAATTATCAAGAAATAAGCCAATTGGCAGCAGACTATTTGATTAACATAGTTAAATCAAAGGACAATGCCATATTAGGTCTTCCCACAGGCTCTACACCAATTGGAATGTACAAAGACATAGCTAATAGGTATAAAAAGAACATTTCATTTCAAAATGTACGAACATTTAATTTAGACGAATATGTTGGCTTGGATAAAACAAATGTAAATAGTTATCGCTATTTTATGGATGACAATTTGTTTTCTCACCTAGATATAAAAGAAGAAAATATTAATATTCCAAATGGTGTTGCAAAGGATATGGAAATAGAATGCCTTGATTATGAAAATTTATTAAAGTCAACAGGTCAAATGGATGTAATGTATCTTGGAATTGGACATAACGGACATATAGGTTTTAATGAACCTAGTGATTATTTTGAGCCTAACACTCATATAGTTAATCTTACAGAGGACACCATAGAGGCAAACACAAGATTTTTTGATCAAGTTAAAAGTGTTCCTAAAACTGCCATAACTATGGGTATCAAAACAATTATGTCTGCTAAGAAAATAATACTTTTAGCATCAGGCCAATCAAAAGCTGATGCAATATTAAAAACAGTAAAAGGAAAAATTACTCCTCAAGTTCCTGCTTCAATATTGCAGCTTCATAATGACGTAACTATAATCATAGACAAGGATGCAGCAAAATATTTATATTAATTCTTAAAATTAAGATCATATTTTATTATTTTATAATTTAATGTTTGCCTTGATATCTGCATCATATCTGCCAAATTTGACAGTGATGATGCAGGTTTTGCTTTTTGTAAAAGTAATTTTTACGAGATTATTATATCGTACTGTTATTAATGGAAAATTAATTTAATATTTATGTTAATAAGGATGCAAACGTGGTATAATATATGTATTAATTATCAGGAGTAAAAATGTTTAACATAGAGGAAGAATTAAAGAAGCTGCCTGACAGTCCCGGCGTTTATCAAATGAAAAATGCTTTTGGTGAAATAATTTATGTAGGCAAAGCTAAAAATTTAAAAAAAAGAGTAAAACAATATTTTCAGTCGAAAAATCACATACCTAAAATTCAGGCTATGATAAAAAATATTTCTGAGTTTGAATATATAATTACGGATACTGAAGTTGAAGCCTTAATACTTGAAGCAAATTATATTAAGAAATACAGACCTAAATATAACACTCTTTTAAGAGACGATAAGCAATATCCATACATTAAAATATCTGTACAGGAAATGTATCCAAGGATTTACAAGGTTAGAGAAGTAAAAAAAGATGGAGCCAAATATTTTGGTCCCTATCCAAGCGCCTACGCTGTCAACGAAATAATAGATATTATAGGAAACTTATACAAGCTTAGAAAATGCTCACTAAAACTTGATGGTACAAAAAAATGCCAGAGACCATGTATGTATTATCATATAAACAGGTGTACAGCGCCCTGCATGGGAAACGTTGACACAAAAGAATACAGGGCAGAAGTTAACAAAGCAATCGCATTTTTGACCGGTGGAGAGGATATTATAAAATCCTTAAATGAAAAAATGATTAAATCTTCAGAAAATATGGAATACGAAGAAGCTGCAAAGTATAGAGATCAAATTAAGACACTTGAAGTAATTACAGAAAAACAAAAAATTGTTTCTGCAACAATTATCGACCAGGATGTTATAGGTAGTGCAATTGGTATAGAAGAGGCTTGCATACAAATTTTCTTTATACGAAACGGGAAAATTATTGGCAGTGAACATTACTTGCTAACAAATATAGAAAATGAAACAAGAGAAGAAATAATCAGTTCATTTTTAACTCAATTTTACACTGGAACAGTGTATATCCCAAAAGAAATATACATTGAAACTGAAATAGAAGACATGGAAGTATTAGAGAAACTTTTAACTGAAAAAAGAGGAAACAAGGTTACTATTAAGGTTCCCGTAAAAGGCGAAAAGAGTATGCTTATAAAAATGACTAAGAAAAATGCTCTTGAAATTTTAGAAAAGGGGAGCCAAAGAATAAAGAAAAATATTGATGATAGTATGAAGGCTGTTGAAGAGCTGAAAAATCTTTTAGGATTAGAAGAAGTACCTGCCAGAATTGAAGCCTATGATATTTCAAATATACAAGGGGTTGAATCTGTTGGCTCTATGGTTGTTTTTGAAAATGGTCTTCCAAGTAAAAGTAATTACAGGCGTTTCAGAATAAAGACGGTTGTAGGACCAAATGATTACAAAAGTATGGAAGAAGTTTTGGAAAGAAGAATTAACAGAGGCCTGGGAGAAGATAAGCAAGGTTTTAACAAAATGCCCAACTTGATTTTAATTGACGGAGGAAAGGGACAAACAAATATAGGAGAAGAAGTTATAAATAATTTCGGTCTAAATATACCTGTGTGTGGCATGATAAAGGATGACAAGCATACTACGAGAGGTCTTATATTTCAAAATAAGGAAATAGAGCTTAGTAAAATTAGCGTAATTTATCAGTTAATTTACAGGATTCAGGAAGAAGCTCACAGATTTGCAATTGATTATCACAGGAATTTAAGAGACAAAACATTGTTTAAATCAGAGCTTGATAATATTGAGAATATTGGTGAAAAAAGAAAATTAAATCTGCTTAAAAAATTTGGCTCGGTTGAAAGCATAAAGGCAAAAAGCATTGAAGAACTTTCTCAAGTAATGGGCATGAACATTAAAGCAGCAGAATCAGTTTATAATTATTTTAATAGAAAAGTATAAGCTTTATTTTAAGGCGATTAATAGCAAAAAGTAATAGAGAGGTAAGACATGCAATATGTAAATCTTGAGGATTTAGTTAGTTATACGGGAATAGAGCCGGTATATTATCCGGAGGATGTTCAGTCTCGAATATATACAGCTGATATAATAAGACCTGGTCTTCAAATGGCAGGATATTTTGATTGGTTTTCATTCGAGAGAGTGCAGATCATGGGAAAAGCAGAAACACTATATTTTAAAACTTTAGATGAAAATGTAAAAAGAGAGCGATTAGATAAATTTTTCTCTTTTCCTATACCGGCATTGATTGTGGCCAATGATATGGAAGTTGATGAAATAATTATTTATTATGCAAAAAAATACAAAAGACCAGTTTTTAAGTCTAATGAAAAAACAGATAAATTAGTCAATATAATGATTAATTTTCTCGAAGAGGAATTGGCTGATGAAACAACCTTGCATGGTGTTTGCCTGGAAGTTTTCGGTGTAGGCGTATTGCTAAGAGGAAAAAGCAGTATCGGTAAAAGCGAAGCTGCTCTAGAATTAATTAATAGAGGCCACAGATTAGTGGCAGATGATGCTGTAATAATAAAAAGGGTTGAAGGGGGACTTAAAGCAACTTGTCCTGAATTAACTCGTCATTTAATGGAAATTAGGGGTATCGGAATACTTGATATTCAGCACTTATTTGGTGTAGGCTCCATTAGGTTGGAGCAATTTGTAGAATTGGTTGTAGAATTGGAAGAGTGGGATGAAAATAAGGAATATGACAGAATAGGTGTGGACGATGAATTTATGGAAATCTTAAGTGAAAAGGTACCTATGGTTATATTACCGGTGAGGCCGGGGAGAAATATTTCAGCCATTATTGAAATAGCTGCTAAAAATTATAGACAAAAACTACTTGGCTATAATCCTCTTGAAACATATAATAAAAAATTTAGAAATATGATTCGGAAGTAGTAATATTTTTTTGTGTTGCAATAAATATTCATTTAGGATATAATTTCTGTATTGATTAAAAATCAATATTTTAGTGTTTACACTTTATAAATAACATATAGGAGGATATATTAATGTCAAAAGTTATGAAAACTATGGATGGAAATACCGCTGCTGCGTATATTGCTTATGCATTTACTGAAGTAGCTGCAATTTTCCCCATAACACCATCATCAACAATGCCTGAACTTATCGACGACTGGGCAGCACATGGGCAGAAAAACATTTTTGG
>DATESJ010000011.1:0-14981 GCA_035270885.1 Sedimentibacter sp.
TCTGCCATGAGCCTCTCTTTTAAAGGCATACACTCACCTCTTTATCCTCTTGCTTTTTTGTTTTTCTTTCTGCGAGCCGCTTCAGCCTTTTTTTTACGTTTAACGCTTGGCTTTTCGTAATGCTCTCTTTTTCTTACTTCTGACATAACACCTGTAAGTGCACATTGTCTTTTAAATCTTCTAAGAGCGTTATCTATAGACTCGTTTTCTCTAACCTTTACCTCTGTCATTTTTGCTACCCTCCCCTCGTCTTCTACTACTGTATGTCCAAGACACCAGCGAGTTTGAAATAGCACTTAATTATTATATAACATAGAATAAGTAAATGCAAGAAAATTATGATAAAGTTTCCGACAATTTTCTTCCACCTAAAATATGGAAATGCAAATGCTGTACTGATTGACAGCCATCTTCGCCACAATTGCTGATAACTCTGTATCCTGAATCCTTAATACCCTCTAACTCTGCAATTTTATTTATCGCTTCAAAAATCTCTGCAACTATATTGCTGTTATCTTTTGTAATTTCATTCATTGAAGCTATGTGAATTTTAGGCACAGCCAATATATGTACAGGAGCTTGAGGAGCTAAATCCCTGAAAGCTACCAGGTATTCATTTTCAAATACAAACTGAGACGGAATTTCTTTGTTTGCAATTTTGCAAAATATACAATCCATTTCTTCACCTCACTTCAATTAAATTATTCACTCAATAAATAATCGTTCCTTATTTTATCAATATGAACGTTAATTATTTCATTTTTAACATTTATATCACTTTTTAACAAAACTTTCAAGTAGTTTGTAGTATATCCTTCATATATATTATCATCTTTTTCAGTTTCTATCAATACTCTTAAGTCTCTATTTATAAATTTACTCATAAATTCACTTGAAATACTATCAGCTAAATCAATAAGCTCCTTGCTTCTCTTAGTTTTAATAGAGTCATCAACTTGGTTTTCCATTTCTGCAGCTTTAGTACCTTCTCTTATGGAATACTTGAATACATGTATTCTTGAAAATTGTATATCTTTTACAAATTCCAATGTTTCATTGAATTCTTCATCACTTTCTCCAGGGAAACCAACTATTATATCAGTAGTAATACCTGCTTCAGGCATATACTTTCTTATTAATTTAACATTGTTTCTATATTCTTCTGTAGAATACTTTCTGTTCATTCTTTTTAAAACGTTGTCGCTTCCGCTTTGCAAAGACAAATGAAAATGATCGCAAGTTTTATTTAAAGCAGCATATCTTTTCATGAATTCTTCGTTTATGAGATTAGGCTCTAATGAACCAAGTCTAATTCTTTCAATTCCTTCAATACTGTCTATATCTTCAATTAATTTAATAAGAGAATCCTTCAATTGTAAATCCTTGCCGTAGGATGATATGTGAATTCCATTAAGAACTACTTCCTTATATCCATTTTCCGCAATCTTCTTAACTTCCTCTACAACATCATCATGATTTCTACTTCTTATTGGACCCCTCACGTATGGGATTATGCAATAAGAGCAAAATTGACTACAACCGTCCTGAATTTTAATATTGGCACGGGTTTTGTCATGGACAGTGCTTATTGTTAGTTCCTCAAAAGTTTCTCTTCCTTGGAAAGCAGCTATTTCATAATCATCGCATATGTCATTTAACTTATCCTTAATAAGACTTCCTATATTACCTTTATGCTTTGTCCCTATAATTATGTCTGCCTGGGTTTCCTTAATGATTTTTTCTGAGTTTAACTGAACACTGCAGCCTACTGCAACAACCAAAGCATTAGGATTTATTCTTTTTGCTTTATTTATAAATTGTCTTGATTTTCTTTCGCTTTCCTTAGTTACTGCACATGTATTAATTATATATATATCACTGACTTCATTATTAGGAAGAACTTTAAATCCATCATTCTCTAAAATTTCAGTCATAGCTTCTGTCTCAAACTGATTTACTTTACAACCTAATGTTATAAAAGAAACAGTATATCCTTTATTTGATTCCTTATTCATTTTTGCTCCTAACTATAATCTATTATCCTACATTGCTTGGGATAACTCGCTGTGCATGATATTAACATAATTTATTTATAAAATCAATATAAATGTTATAGAAAGCCAGTGAATACCCCTCTAGAAGTTTTATTTTACAATGTTCATATACATACGATATCTGAGGGTACAAGAGATATCCGTGCAATAGAAGGAGAAATTAAAAAATTGGAATTCTAAGGTCCGTCCCTGGAATTCTAAAAGGCATTTTCTATGAGATTTATTTCTCTTGATTCTAAAATTACTTCTATTACATCAAATTGGCAAGGAAAATCATCCTTGCCTTTGAGCATGAAGTAATATTTAGCAGCACTTATTAATCTTTTTTGTTTGGTAAAAGTTACTGCTTCTCTTGGATAACCGTGCCAAGTGTTTAAGCGTCCTTTTACCTCGATGAAATGAAGTCTCCCCTTCTTTTGAGCAATAATATCTATTTCACCAAATTTGCTGATAAAATTTTCTTCAATTATTATATAATTGTTACTTAGCAAATATTTCTTTGCTATTTCCTCATATTTAAAACCTTTATTATTATTATACATCTTATCTTTTTAATGAACCTAAAATTCCTCTTATAAGTGAACGTCCAACTTCTCTTCCTATAGCACTCATAGCTGAATTAGTAACTCTATCCACAGGAGTTAGTTTACTGCTTGCTTTTTTCTTTGATCTTTCTAATTCTTTTTCTTGCTTTTCTCTTTCTTTTGCTTCTGCTTTAAGTCTTTTTTCTTCTTCCTTTGCCTCTAAGAGAAGTCTTTTCTCTTCTGCTTTTGCTTCTAAGAGCAGTCTTTTTTCTTCTTCTTGTTTTTCAATTTCGAGTAATTGTTCCTGTGATTTCTGCTCATATTTATCTTTAATCATTTCATAGGCAGATTCTCTATCAACTTCTTTGTAGTACTTTCTGTATAAAGGAGCACTGACAGTTATTTGATTTCTAAGCATATCATCTATTGTTCCAAACTGGCTTTGAGGTGGCAATATAAAGGCTCTTTCAACTACTGAAGGTATTCCCTTTTCATCCAAGCATGAAATTAATGCTTCTCCTGTTCCAAGTTCAGTTATTGCTTCAACAGTATCGAATTCCGGATTTTCGCGGAATGTTTCTGCAGCAGTAACAACCTTTTTTCTTTCAGCTGGTGTATAGGCTCTTAAAGCATGCTGAATTCTGTTTCCTAATTGTCCAAGTATATCGTCAGGAACATCCATTGGATTTTGGGTTACAAAATAAACACCTACACCTTTTGAACGAATTAAGCGAACTACTAATTCAATCTTTTCAAGCAAAGCTTTAGGGGCATCCCTAAATAGCAAATGTGCTTCATCAAAGAAGAATACCATTTTAGGTTTTTCTAAATCACCTTCTTCAGGAAGATTTTCAAACAACTCTGAAAGCATCCATAACAAAAATGAAGAATACAATAATGGGTTTAAAAACAATTTTGCACAATGCAAAACATTTATATAACCTCTTCCATCTGAAGATGTTTTTATCCAATCAAAAATATCTAATTCAGGCTCTCCAAAGAAAAACTCTCCACCCTGGTCTTCTAATGTCATCATACTTCTTAAGATGGCACCTATACTTTGGGCTGATACATTGCCATAATCCAATGTATATTTCTTTGAATTTTCTCCCACATACTGAACCATTGCTTTTAAATCTTTAAGATCTAACAACAATAATCCCATATCATCTGCAACTCTATATACAATATTTAAAACACCTGTCTGAGTGTCATTCAAATCTAAAATTCTTGCCATCATCAATGGTCCCATTTCGGAAACGGTAGTTCTAACAGGTATTCCTCCTTCGCCGTACAAATCCCAAAACTGAACCGGGAATCCTTTATATGTAAAATTGTCTATGCCAAAACGATTTATTCTCTCCTGCATATTAGGATTGTCAGTTCCTTGAATTGCAATGCTGGCCAAGTCTCCCTTAATATCAGCAATAAAAACAGGAACTCCCAAATCGCTGAAAGATTCTGCTAAAACTTTTAATGTAATAGTTTTTCCGGTACCTGTGGCACCTGACACCAAGCCGTGTCTGTTAGCCATTTTAGGCTCTAAATATACTCTTCTATCACTTTTTCCTATCCAAATTTTATTATCTGCAAACATAAAGACTCCTTTCAATTATAAAATATTATCTACTTCCTTTATCATATGGTATTCCTTCTGCTCTTGGTGCTTGAGAATTCCTTGATGAGAATGTCAGCACTACTAAAGTTGCTATATAAGGAATCATTTTATAAACTTCATTTGAAATAGGCAAGACTTTAAGAAACGGTATACCTGAATAAGCCGAGGCGAAAGTTTTCATTATTCCAAAGAAAAAGGCTGCTACAAATATTTTCTTTACTCTCCATTGTCCAAAAATCAATACCGCTAATGCTAAGAAACCATAACCGGCAACAGTTGCATTAAAATTTGTGCTAGTTGGTACTACAAATGTAAGCCCGCCTATCCCGGCCAACACACCTGATATAATAACACCTGCATACCTTATATTATAAACATTGATACCCACTGAATCTGCTGCTTGTGGATGCTCTCCGCATGCACGAAGTCTTAGTCCGAAACGAGTGTTGTTTATAACAAACCAAGAAATCAAAAATATTGCAAATCCAATATAGGTAGTCATATATGCATTTCTAAAAAACATTGGTCCTAAAACAGGAATATCTCCCAAGAAAGGAACCTTTCTAATATAAAATGTATCCGTAAACTGAATTTGTTGAACACCCTGAATCATTCTTGCTGTAAATACTGCAAAGGCAGGTGCAAATAAATTCAGTGCTGTACCACTTATTGTTTGGTCAGCCTTTAAATTAATTGCTGCAAATGCATGGAACAGTGAAAACAAAGCACCTGCAACAGCTGATACTAAAACAGCCAATAACAAAAGTGTTTGTCCGCTCATTGTATTTTGAAAAATATTTATAAATCCGATACCGGCAAATGCTCCAACTACCATTATTCCTTCCAAAGCAATATTTACAATACCACTTCTTTCAGAAAACATTCCTCCCAAAGCAACAATCAAAAGAGGAATTGCAAAATACATGGTTTGCTGAGTTATAAAATAAAGTGTATTCATTTATATATCCTCCTTGTGCTCTGTTTCATTTTCTTTATTATCTATGCCATTATTAATATCATCACCAACTGGGTATTCTGTAGCAGTAGAAATTTGAGAAGTAGTTTGTAAAGGTTCTTCAATATCATTTGCACCAGCCAGTTCTACAACAGGCTTTCTAATAAGCCTATGTATTATTTGTCTAAACAACAATGCGAAAGCACCGCAGTAAATAATTACAGCAACAATCATATCAATAACTTCCGGTACAAAGTTGTAAAGTTGTATGTTAAATCCTCCAACTTCCAAATGAGCTATAAATAACCCTGAAAGTAGTATACCTATGGGGTGGGACATACCTAACAAGGCAACTGAAATACCACTGAAACCTTCCGCTGCCAATACATCTAATACATGAAGATATTTTCCTGAGCCTGAAAGATACAATAGTCCTCCACCTAACCCAGCTAAAGCACCTGAAATAACCATTGACAAAATTATACTTCTCTTTTCATTTATTCCTGCATATCTACTTGCTTCTTTATTGCTCCCGCAAGCTTTTAATTCATAACCAAATGTAGTTTTTTGAAGTATTATATAAATTATCCCAACTGCTATAAGAACTATAAATATTCCTATATTAACATTGCTTGTATTAAACAGTTTATCCAATCCCGCCTTAGGCAAAATAGCGCTTTTTAAAACAGGCTTTGTCTGATTTTTCAAAGAATCATATACAGTTTTCACTATTGTCATATTAACTAAGTACATACCTATATAATTCATCATTATGGATGTAATTACTTCATTAACATTAAAAAATGCTTTAAGTATACCTGGTCCTGAACCCCAAATAGCTCCTGCAACCATTGCTCCTAACAAGGCAACGAGCCAATGAATTTCAGGAGGAATGAATGACCACTTTACTCCTATATATATTGCTACAAAAGCACCACAAGTAAACTGTCCCGATGCTCCAATATTAAACAATCCAGTTTTAAAAGCAAAACCAACAGATAAGCCGGTCATAATAATTGGTATGGCATAATAAACAACTTGACCTAAACCCTTGGTTCCATCTTCGAATCCACCTCTTAAAATTGTAAAAAAGGCTGGAATTGCATCTTTAGAATTACTTATTAAAAGTATTATGAGACCAACAAGGAGACCTACTGCAATTGCCATCAATGAAGATAAAAAACTGATAAAACCTTCAGACTGCATCAGTCTTTTAATTTTTCTCATATTTCTCACCCCTTTTTGATCCGGCCATATAAAGACCTAATTCTTCTACTGTGATTTCTTTAGGATTTAAATCCCCTACAATTTCGCCTTCATATATAACCAAAATTCTGTCACTTACATCCATTACCTCATCAAGTTCCAAGGATACTAATAGAACAGCCTTCTCTTGATCTCTTTGAGCAACTAATTGTTTATGAATATATTCGGTGGCCCCAACATCAAGCCCTCTGGTAGGCTGAACAGCCAAAACAAGATCTGGATTTCTATCAATTTCTCTTGCAACAATAAGCTTTTGCTGATTTCCACCGGACATATTTCTTACAACAGAATCTTCATCTCTTGGACTTCTTATATCATATTGATTAATTAATTTTTTGGCATATTCTTTTACAGCATTAAATTTAATAAATCCTTTATTCTGAAAGCGTGGCTCAAAGTATGTTTGTAAAACGGAATTTTGCTTAAGATCAAAATCCAAAATAAGTCCATGTTTATGCCTATCTTCAGGTATATGTGCCAATCCGTCTAAGCTTTTTTTCCTAACGGATTCCCTTGTAATATCTTTGCCGTTAAATAATACGCGTCCTTCATTAATAGGTATTAGTCCAGTAATACCATATACTAACTCAGATTGTCCATTGCCGTCAATTCCTGCAATACAAAGAATTTCTCCCCTTTTTACTTGGAAGGATACGTGGTTTACTACATTTTTATTTGAGTTTTTTGCTTTAATTGTTAGATTATCGATTTGTAAAACAGCTTCACCTGTCTTTATTTCTTTCTTTTCTATATTAAAATTAATTTTACGTCCCACCATCATTTCTGACATTTGTTCCTTGCTTGTTGTGTTTACGTCAACAGTTCCTATATACTTGCCTTTTCGTAAAATTGTGCAGCGATCAGCCACTTCTTTTATCTCATTTAATTTGTGGGAGATAAATACAATTGATTTTCCTTCTTTAACTAATTCTTTCATTATTTTCATTAATTCTTCAATTTCTTGAGGTGTTAAAACTGCCGTAGGCTCGTCAAAAATTAATATATCGCTGTCTGAATACAACATCTTAAGTATTTCAACTCTTTGCTGCATTCCTACAGTTATATCCGATATATATGAATCCGGATTAATTTTTAATTTATAGCGATTACTAAGGTCCATTACCTTTTTTCTTGCATCATCTTTCTTTAAAACACCCATATTTACAGTTTCTCTACCTAAAATAATACTTTCAAGAACTGTAAAATTATGAACTAATTTAAAATGCTGATGAACCATACCAATTTTTAAATTTGTTGCATCATTAGGGTTATTAATTTTAACAGGATTGCCATTAATAATTATTGTTCCATTTTCTGCTTGATATAAACCGAACAAAACACTCATTAAAGTAGATTTACCTGCTCCATTTTCGCCCAGCAATGCATGAACTTCACCTTTTTTAACTGTAAAGGTTACATTATCTAAAGCTTTAAAGTTACCAAATATTTTGGTAATATTGTTCATTTCGATTACGTACTCCATATAAGCACCACCCACCATTTAGTTATAGGAACGGGGACACACCTTCCGAAAGAAAGCTTATGTCAGTCTGAAGGAATGTCCCCAATATATAGTTGCTTATAAGGCTAAAGCCCTATAAGCAACCTTTTTTTATTTTACTATTTAATAACTTCTACTGCAACTTTACTTACTGGAATATCTGCTGCTGTTACTTCTTCAGCAGGTTTTCCTGCATCTTCAACAACTGCTGCATCATTCATTATAGCTATTTCTTTAGCTACAACTTTTGCATAGATAGCATCATAATCATCTTGTGTGAAAGTTTCAAATCTTGAATTATCCATTGGTAATTGTACACCTTCAACAGTTGCATCCAATGAAACTGAAGTTCCACCAGGGAAGCTTCCAGCATAATATGCTGTCAAAGCATCATATACAGATTTTGAAAGGTTCTTCATAGATGAAGTAATAACTGTTTCAGATTCTGCTGATTGATCAACGTCAACGCCGATTACTTTTGCTCCTGCTGCTTCTGCTGCTTTCATAACTGAGTTACCTACAGCACCACCGCAAGCGAATACAACTTCTGTTCCTTCATTATACCAAGCTGCTGCCTTTGCTTGGTTTTCAGGACTAGCATCAAAGTTTCCAACGTATGTATATTTAAGTTGAACTTCATCTAAGCCAAGTTCATGAGCTGCATATTCAGCACCTTGAACATAACCGTATCCGAAACGAACAACTGCTGGAACAGCCATTCCGCCCATAAATCCCAACTTAGTATATCCTTCTTTTACTATACTGTATCCAGCTAAGAAACCAGCTTCTTCTTCAGCATAGAATATTGAATATGTGTTGTCAGCAATATCAGGAACATAGTCACCTGCATGAGGTGAACCGTCAAGTATAACAAATTTTACTTCTGGATATTGTGTCTGAACTGTATGAATTGGAATTTCAAACAAGAATCCCGGACATACAATAACTTTAGCTCCTGCTTTAACTGCTAAATCTATTGAGCTAATATAAGCTGAATCTGATTGCTCAGCAGGTTGATAATACTTGTATGTAATATTGTTGTCTTTAGCGTATGCTTCTACGCCTTCCCAAGCACCTTGGTTAAATGATTTGTCGTCGATTGTTCCAACGTCAGTAATCAATGCTAATTCAAATGTATTAGCTGCAGGTGTTTCTGGTGTTTCCGGTGTTTCAGGTGTTTCCGGTGTTTCTGGCGTTTCAACCGGTGTTTGCGGTTCATCTTTTGCACATGCTGCGAAAGCAAAAATCATAACAAAAGCAAGTGCAACGATGGCCAACTTTCTCCATAACTTCATAATATTAATTCCTCCATTTTATTTAGTTTAGAAACATATATAAATAAACGCTAAGCGTTATTTATCAATTTTATGGCAGAACTAGTTCCTAACCTAGAACAGCCAGCGCTGATAAAAGCTTCCATATCACTTATGGTTTTTATACCGCCGGAAGCTTTAATTTTTACATTATTTCCAATATGTTTTTTGAATAATATTATATCGTCCATAGTCGCACCACCTGTACCAAAGCCTGTTGATGTTTTGATATAATCAGCACCGGCATTAGTAACGGCATTGCACATTTCAATTTTCTCTTCTTCTGTTAAATAACATGTTTCAACAATAACCTTCAAAATATGCTGACCAACAGTTTCTTTAATTAGGCGGATTTCATTTTCTACTTTCTTGTAATCTTTGTTTTTAACATCTGTTATATTTATTACCATATCAATTTCATTTGCACCATCTTTTAAAGCTTGTACGCATTCTGCAACCTTTGCTTCTTTAGTTGAATATCCCAATGGGAAACCAATAACAGTACAAATATTTAATTTATCTTTATAAGTATCATAAATTCTTTTTATGTAATTGGGAGGAATGCATACTGAAGCTGTCTTATATAAAATTGCTTCATCACATAAAACTTGTATTTCATCCCAACTTGCAAATGCTTTCAATAAAGTGTGGTCTACATATTTCAATATATCTAAAGGGCTCATAACTACCTCCATTATTCCCTGTTTATAGATATAAGTTTAGCACAAAATAATAAATTCGTCAATTACAAGTGTTGCAAATAATAGACCTATCAACTCTATCAATAAAGTAAAACCAATTAAAGATAATTCTTTTTGGATCGTATACAAAGTATAATGTGTTGGTAATACTTATGGTGTTTCGCTGTATGATCAACCCACACCTTGGAATATTCAGCAATTTGTGGTATAATTATAGATATATTAAGAAAACTATATAAATAAAAAGGAGTGATTATATGATAAAACCGGGAAAAACACCTTTAATGAGGTCCCTAAAATTAGAGAAAGCTTTAGGTATTGAAGAAATATATTTGAAATTAGAAGGAGCAAATCCTTTTGGAAATAAATATGACAGAATTTCTGAAACATTGGTTAAAGATTCAATAATTCAAAACAAAAAAGGTCTTTTAATTGATGGTCCAAGTGATTATATTAAATCAATGGTTTCTTATGCCCAACATTATGAATTGCAAGTAAAAATTGCCTTATTTAAAAATGAGCAGTGGAAGAAAAGTTTATTTCAAAATTTAACTTTTGCAGATTTTAGAAGAAATAATTTAAATAATAAGCATGAAATAATTGATAGCTTTTGCAAAAATAATAATTATTACAATGCATCAAATATATATGGCAATAAAAACTTAGGTATTATTTCTTTACAAAAAATTAGCGAAGAAATTTCCGAGAGATTAGGAAATGCTTCTACAGTATTTACTCAGTTAAGCAATGGTTTTACAGTATCAGGCATATACAATGGTTTTTTAAACAAATGGGTTGAAGGTGAAATAAACAAATATCCTCAAATTTTTTCCTGTACAATTCCACACGGAAATGCCATATATAAAGACTATAAAAAAAGCTTAGAATTAAATGAAATTAGTATTGATGATTATGATGTAAAAGTAAACAAATATACAAAGAACTTATTTGCAGATGAAGGGGCTTTGCTTCAAGAAACTTTAAATGCCATTTATGATACAGATGGTAAAATAATTCCTGTCGATGAAGCCTTATTAAAGGAAAGTGTGCAATTCTTAAGAAAACAGGAAAATATAAGTTTAACTACCCAAGAAGGTTATTCATTTGCAGGTTTTTACAAGCTTGCTAAAGAAGGAAAACTAAAAAAAGGCAAACATGTTATTATACTTAACAACGGCAAAAGTGATTTAGATTTAAAAAGAATAGAAAATTTTAATGAGTATTCTAAAGAAACTATTACTCAGTGGACAAAAGATTGGTTACAGGATTACTCAGACACCTTTAATGAAACAGAAGAGGCTATTGAAAAGGCCATGGAAAACGGCTATATAATAATGGCATTTAGAAACAATATCCCACAAGGTATAGGAGTTGTTGTCAACCTGGGATTTAAGAAAGTAATACCAACCTACCATTTAGTATACATTGGTACAAAAGAAGGAAATAAGGGACGTGGAATAGCTTCAGAGCTAATTAACAATTTAGTTGATATAACAGGTGGTAAACTTTCACTACATGTAGATTTAGAAAACAAAAGAGCAAGAACCTTATATCAAAAATTAGGTTTCAAAACAGCCTATTATAGAATGATTTATATGGGACAGTAAAACCAAGACCCCTCACTTCTATTAGTGGGAGGTCTTTTTAATGATGTTTTTCTTCAAGCGAACCTGGTTACTGTAGATTTTCTACTATTAAGGAAGTACCCATTCCGCCGCCTATGCAAAGAGTAGCCAATCCATATTTAGAACCACGTTTTTTCATTTCATGTAATAAACTTACCAAAATTCTGTTTCCTGATGCACCTATTGGATGACCTAATGCTATTGCTCCCCCATTCACGTTAACTTTCTCCATATCAACCCATCCCATATCACGGGCTACGGCAATAGATTGAGCTGCAAATGCTTCATTAGCTTCAATTAAATCAAGGTCTGAAACTTTCAAATTTGCTTTAGATAAGGCCATTTGTGTAGACGAAACAGGACCTATTCCCATAATTCGAGGTTCAACTCCTGCTGAAGCATAGCTTATAATTTTAGCCATTGGCTTTAAACCTAACTCATCAGCCTTCTCTTTAGACATAACTAATACAGCTGAAGCACCGTCATTTATACCTGAAGCATTACCTGCAGTAACCATTCCTTCTTTTTTAAAAGCTGGTTTCATTTTAGCAATAAGCTCACGGGTAGTTTGTCGTGGAAATTCATCAGTATCAAATACTATGTCTCCCTTTCTGTTTTTAACAACCACAGGAATTATTTCATCCTTAAATTTTCCCCCTGTTATTGCAGCTGATGCTCGTTCCTGACTTTGAAGGGCAAATTCATCTTGTTCTTCCCTTGTAATTTTATATTGCTCGTTTATATTTTCCGCAGTAATTCCCATATGAATATTTTCAGATACTTCACAGAGGCCGTCATTGACCATAGTGTCAATTATAGTACCATCACCCATACGATATCCGTAACGAGCCTTAGTAAGAGCATATGGAGCATTGCTCATACTTTCCATACCTCCAGCCACAATACAATCCGCGTCACCAGCCTTAATAATTTGAGCAGCTAATCCTACAACTCTTAAACCAGAACCACAAACTTTATTAATAGTCATACCCGGTATGGTTACCGGCAATTTAGCCTTTATAAGAGCCTGTCTTGTAACATTTTGTCCTTGAGCAGTTTGAAGCACACAACCACATATAACTTCATCAACTATATCAGGGCTAATATTAGCTCGTTTTACTACTTCCTCAATAACAATTTTACCTAAATCCACAACAGGTATATCTTTCAGTGTTCCTCCAAATGACCCAATAGGTGTACGACATGCGCTAACAATAACTACTTCTCTCATAAATTAATACCTACTCTTTATAATTAAATTTTATTAACCGCCATAATCAGTCAATAATGATACAATAAGTTTCTGTATAATTTAATTAAATATGCATGATCAATCTATTTTTACCATTTGAATTCCTTGATTAGTCTATTAGTGCTATTATATTTCTTTGCCTATGGAGAACAGATATAACAAGCTTTCTTTGACTTTTTTTCCGGTTATTTTTTCTACTGCTTCCTTGTATAATTCTAATTGGTCATGGTATTCATTTTTTAGTTTATTAATTTGAGGATTAATATCTTTTGTTTCGTCAATTCTGTCAGTTTTATAATCAACAATAACAGCTTGGTCTCCCTCTATGAAATAGCAGTCGATTATACCCTGAACAAGTATCAAATCATCTTCATTTAAACTATCTAATACATCCACAGCTTTCTTTCTAAATACAAAAGGAGCTTCCCTGTATACCATTGGTGAATTTATAATTCTTTTTCCTATATCACTTTGGAAAAACCCTTCAATTTTTTCAGCATATGTGCCTATAGCTATTTTTGCTTCCGTTGGGGTTAATAGTTTTTTTGCTTCCATTTGATTTATAGTATCTATTATGCTGTCTTTCTTTAAATCGCCTTTTAAATCCAAATGCTCCATTACAAAATGAAGCAAGGTTCCTATTTCAGCACCTGAAATTTTTTTGTCCAATATAAATTTATCAGTATCTTCATTGTAGTCAAATATATCAACCAAGGTAGGAATTTTATATCTCAATCTTGTAAATTCCTTATTGCCTAAGTTTTTAAGCTCTGTTACAGAAAGCTTTGTAGGTACATTTACAGAAGTCATATGCGGGTAAATAAAGCTTAAACGTCTGCCTATTTCCTCATAATGCAGGCTGCTTTGACTATTTTTAAATTCATTCATTTCTGCTATTTTGTTTTCTCTAATATTTATTTCATCACTTACATCTAAGCTTAAATTAGAGCGAGTGATCATTTTTAAATTCCAGTTTTTCCATTGACCCTGTGCCATTATTTCATTAAAATCTTCAAAATTCACTTTATCAAACAAACAACTGCAAATCCAATCCATATAGGATAAACCCTTATAAACGAAATATTTGGAATGTCCTCTACGCCAATTTCTTGCCTTTTGATCCATTTTGCTTACAGTACCTGCCAAAATCAACCTGTCAATAGCTCTTGTCATAGCAACATATAGAACTCTCATTTCTTCTGATATATTTTCTTTTTTGATTTTTAATTTAATGGCTCTTCTGGCTAATGTCTCTTTTTCTCTTCTTTCATCAACGTTAATAAATTTTGGAGCAATACCGTAATCCTTGTGCAGCAATATTTTATTTCTTGTATCCTGTAAATTAAACTGCTTGTTAAGTCCGCACAAAATAACTACAGGAAATTCTAAACCCTTAGACTTATGAATTGACATTAATCTTACAACATTGTCGTTTTCGCCTAATGTTTTTGCCTGTCCCCTGTCATCAGACCCTTTTTCAATTTTTTCGATATATCTTAAAAACTTGAATAAACCCCTCATAGATGTTTTTTCAAAATCAAAAGCCAAATCTGCTAACATCCTTAAATTCGCCTGTCTCATTTTTCCGTTAGGAAGAGCTCCAGCAAAATTATAATAGTTAGTTTCCATTAATATATCCCATATTAAATCATTTAAATGAGAATACCTGCTTCTATAAGACCAGTCGTATATTTTATTTGTAAAAGATTTTATTTTATCAAGTAATTCAAAGGAAAACTCACTATCTAATATTTCTTCATCATCATCCCTGTCATCATCTTTATTTTTAGAACCATATAATATATATTTATTTAGGGCACCAATAAAATATTTTTCCTTAGGGTATTTAAGTCTTATTTCCAATAATTCCTCAGTTGTGAAATTGCCTATAGGAGATCTCATAACGCTTAAAAGAGGAATATCTTGTTTGATGTTATCAATTAATTTTAGCAAATTAACAACAATCTTTACCTCTAAAGCTTCATAATATCCCTTGCCACCATCGTAATAAAATGGAATATCTTCTTTTATAAGTCTTTCTTCAAATATACCTGCCCAGCCTGCAACCGACCTTAAAAGTATTACAATATCTTTGTATTCAGTTTTTCGTGTTTTCTTTTCACCCTCATTAGCCTTTCCTGCAATACATATTTCTTCTTTCATTAATTCCTT
>DATESJ010000012.1:0-3090 GCA_035270885.1 Sedimentibacter sp.
TTTCCCTGGAGAGCATGCTAATGAAAAAGCAATAGCAGCTTTAAAAGAAAAGGGAATTGATATAGAAGAACATAGAGCCAAGCAACTGTCTGATGAAATTAAGAAGGCAGATTTAATTTTGACTATGACTTTAGGTCATAAAAAGGTTATCGGTGATTATTTCAAAAATAAGACAGGGCAACCGTCATTGCGTCTTTTCACATTGAAGGAGTTTGCTGCAAAAATAAGTGGCGAAAAATTAACAGACTCTGATATTAATGATCCTTATGGGTTGAGTTATAAAATGTATGTAAAAAGCAGAGATGAAATTGAAAAAGAATTAAATAAAATTCTTTTTAATATAGAAAAGCTGGAGGAAATATGAAAATAGTATTAGCAAGTGATCATGGTGGATTTGAATTAAAAGAAGCAGTTAAAGAACATTTATTAAAAAAAGGTTATGATTTAAATGATATTGGTGTTTATGACACTAAATCAGTTGATTACCCTGATTACGGAAAAAGAGCTGCCTTGATGGTAGCAAATAAAGAAGCTGAAAAAGGAATTATTATTTGTGGAACAGGAATAGGAATTTCAATAGCTGCAAATAAAGTTAAAGGAATAAGATGTGCCTTGTGCACAAATGAATATATGGCAAAAATGTCAAGAATGCACAACAATGCCAACATGCTTGCCTTAGGAGGCAGAGTTACAGGAGTTGGTCTTGCAATAGAGATGGTTGATGTTTGGCTTTCAACAGAATTTGAAGGCGGAAGACATGAAAATAGAGTAAATAAAATAATGGATATAGAAATTACAAAAGATGAGGAAAAATAATGACTGAAAATCTAATAGCTTTTTTTTCTGCTGTTATTATATCATTCGTAATGACTCCGTTGGCAAGAAGGCTTGCAATAAGGGTGGGGGCCTTGGACGTACCTAAGGAAACTCGAAAAATCCATAATAAACCCATGCCTTATTTTGGAGGGCTTGCAATATATGTAGCAATAATTTCTTGTATGTTTGTTTACATGCCTCACAATTCTACTAATTACTACATTATGGCAGGTGCAACAATAATAGTTTTAGCCGGGGTTATTGATGATATGTACGACATGCCAGCTAAAGTAAAGCTTCTTATACAAATTTTAGCGGCCTTAGTAGCAATAAAAGGTGGTGTTCAGATACACTTTATAACAAATCCTCTTTCGGAAACAGGTATGAGCTACTTGTTTAACGGATTGTCTTTTATTATTACATTATTTTGGATAGTAGGTATAACTAATACCATAAATTTAATTGATGGACTTGATGGACTTGCCTCAGGGGTTGCCAGTATAGCAGCTACTACCCTTTTATTTACGGCAGCAAGATTAGGACATGATTTCATTGTCATGCAATGTGCTATTATAGCAGGTGCCTCTCTTGGATTTTTGCCATTTAATTTTAATCCGGCTAAAATATTTATGGGAGATACAGGATCACTCTTGCTAGGATATATGTTAGCAGTTACATCTGTTTCAGGTATGGTTAAAAGCGTTGCTGCTATTGCTTTGGCTGTTCCTGTATTTGCACTGGGTTTGCCCATATTGGATACTGCATTTGCAATTATAAGAAGATACTTAAACAAAAAACCAATAATGGAAGCCGACAAGGACCATCTTCATCATAAGCTTATGAGGTTTGGACTTAATCAGAGGCAGACAGTTTTAGTAATGTATTTTATAAGTATGCTTTTAGGAAGCGTTTCAGTAATTATAGCAGATACAGAACCATTCATAGGGATTATGGTAGCTACAATTGTTGTAATAGTTGCATTTTTCTTAGCTAAAAAGGCAGGATTATTCGTAAGAAAAGAACAATAGATAATAAAAATAATAAGGCTCTTATTTTACTCAATAGTAATTTCTAATTTGGGTAAGAGGGGCTTCTTATCAGGAGGAATAATGAATAAGATAAAGGTTTTGGTAATATTCGGCACTCGTCCGGAAGCGGTTAAAATGGCCCCCATAGTAAAGGCTCTTAAAAAGAATGAGGAAAATTTTATTTCTAAAATTTGTGTAACTGCTCAGCACAGGGATATGTTAGACCAGGTACTTCGTATTTTTGATATTGAACCTGATTATGACTTAAATATTTTTGAGAGTGGACAAACACTTACACAAATTACATGCAGGGCATTAACAGGCTTAGAGGGAGTAATAGAGGATTTCAAACCTGATTTAATATTGGTACAGGGTGATACCACTACTGTATTTTCAGGCGCACTTGCTGCTTTTTATCATCAGGTAAAAATAGGTCATGTGGAAGCAGGGTTAAGGAGTGGAAATATATATTCACCTTATCCCGAAGAAGCAAACAGAATGATGACTGGAGTAGTGACCAATTTTCATTTTGCTCCTACAGAAACATCTAAGAACAATCTATTAAGAGAAGGCTATGATGAAAATAAAATTTTTATAACTGGTAACACATCAATTGATGCATTAAGTTGGGTTATTGATAAGAATTTTAAATTTGAAGATAAAATTATTAATAATATAGATTTTGAAAATAAAAAAGTAATACTTTTAACTGCTCACAGAAGAGAAAATATTGGTCAGCCTATGGAAAATATATTTAATGCCTTAAAAGAAATTGTAGAAAAAAACAAAGGTGTTGAAGTTATATATCCTATGCACTTAAATCCAAAGGTTAGAGAAATTGCCAATAAAATATTTGAGGGTATGGACAGTGTTCATTTAATTGAGCCATTAGATTATTTACCTTTTACTAATTTAATGAATAAATGCTATCTTGTTGTAACAGATTCCGGAGGAGTGCAGGAAGAAGCCCCTTCCTTAGGCAAACCTGTTTTAGTAGTAAGAAGAGAAACTGAAAGACCTGAAGGAATAGAAGCAGGAACTGCAAAATTAGTTGGTACCGACAAATCAACTATTTACAAAGAATTAGATTTATTAATAAATAATGAAGATGAATATAAGAAAATGGCTAATGCAGTAAATCCCTACGGAGATGGCAAAGCTGCAGAACATATTATAGAAGCAATTAAGGAATGGGGACACACCTTTAATAGGAAGTGACTCTCTGTGGATTAAGGAATGTCCCCGT
>DATESJ010000013.1:0-8317 GCA_035270885.1 Sedimentibacter sp.
TCTACGCAGTATCAGGATCGGATTTTGTACAAGTTTACGCAGGCCTTGGAGCCGGAAGAATTAGAAATTTGTTTAAGAAAGCAAAAAAATCAGGTAAAAGCGTAGTTTTTATAGACGAAATAGATGCAATTGGTAAAAAAAGAGCGGCCGGCAACATTAAAGGAAGCGATGAAAGTGACAGAACTTTAAATGCCCTCCTTACTGAAATGTCAGGATTTGCCGATGATTCAGGTACGATTGTGGTAGCGGCAACAAACAGAATTGATACTTTGGACGATGCACTTTTAAGACCAGGAAGATTTGACAGACAAATAGAAATAATGCTTCCTGATAAAAATGCAAGAAAAGATATTATTCAGCTCTATTTAGACAAAATTCATGCAAAAGATGTCAATATAGAAGTATTAGCTGATTTGACAGTTTATTTCAGTGGTGCAATGATAGAAAATTTAATTAATGAAGCAGCACTCTTAGCAATTAGAGAAAACTCAGATATTATAAGCGAAGATCATATTAAAAAAGCATATTTGGAAATTTTGGCCGGAGTTGAAAAGAAAGATTGTGATAATGGAAGGCAAAAAACTATTACTTCATACCATGAAGCAGGACACGCTTTTGTTTCGAAATATTTGCTTCCAGAAAACAAAATCATTCGAGTATCTGTAATTCCAACAAGCAAGGGAGCTGGTGGATACACTTTAAGCACTCCAGGCTCTGAAGAAATTATGACTAAAAAAAGAATAAGAAATCATTTATCTGTTTTAATGGCAGGAAGGGTTTCGGAAGAAATATTCTTTGGAGACGAAAATATAACTGCTGGAGCACAAAATGATATAGAAAAAGTTACTTCCTTAGCAATTGATTATATTGCAAAATATGGAATGAATGATGCAACATTTTTAAATTACCAATTATTATCAGATAAGCTTAGAATACCACTAACATCTGTTGAAGAATCAGTAAAAAAGCTTACTTCACAAATATATGAAGAAGTATTTTCATTAATAGAAGAAAATAAAGATAAAGTTGATAAAATAGCCAAAGTCTTAATAGAAAAAGAAGTTATTAACCAAGAAGAGTTGGACAACTTACTATAAAAATATTGTTGAATATTCTATTAAACAGAGGTTAAAATAATATAAAGTTAAAAGCAATTAAAAATACAGTTGAAAAATTTATAGAAATTTGATATAATTCAATTAATAGAAAACCTGCGGTGTACGGGGATCATATAATTCAACCGACATAATGTTTCAGGGAATTCAAGTTTGACTGCCTATGACAAGCCTGCTTTGACGGGACGCCAGAATCAGGCAACAGAACTCCCACCTGCTTAGGTGCGGGTGTGAATTATTGGTTTGCGGCACATGCGGGCCTTTTTTTTTGTTTATTTTAGAATTTATTAAAATCTTAGGAAAACGGGAAAATAGTATTTGCCTTTATTATGAAATACATATATAATAAGATATAGGAATACATTACCATTGATAAAATTAGGAGGAAAATATGATAACAATCAAAGATGTTGCCAGGCTTGCAGAAGTATCAATTTCTACTGTATCAAGAGTTATCAACGACTCTAAGCCTGTAAGTCCGGAAGTTAGAAAAAGAGTTTTAAAGGTAATAGAAGAAACAGGCTACAAACCAAACGATGTGGCAAGAAGCCTTGTAACAAGAAGATCTTATTTAATAGGAGTTATAGTAAATAATTTGGCACAATCTTATGTTGCCGATGTTGTAAGAGGAATAGAAGAAATAGGAAAAATGTACGGATATGACATTCTTCTTAGCAGCAGTTATGGAAGCAAGGAAACTCAGGAAAAGTATTTACAGCTTTTAGACAGGAAACAAGCTGAAGGATTATTCCTTGTTGGAAATAAATTTGATGAAGAAATAGTTCAATTGGCCAAAAGCTTTAACAAACCTTGTGTATTCTTCACAAGAGATGTTTATGAGAAAATGAATTATATAACTATTGACAGTAAGTCTGCAATTTATGAAGTTTCACAATATTTAATTGAAGAAGGCCATAAAAAAATAGCATATTTTTCTGACTATGAAAATAGAACTACTGTTGAGAATGAAAAGCTTGAAGGATATTTAAAAGCAATAGAAGATAATGAACTGGAATATTCAAAAGTTTATGTGGTTGGAGGAAACAAACACAGCCAAGCATATGAATTAGGAAAATCCATAATTAATGAAGCAGGAGATTTTACAGCTGCTGTTTGCAGTACTGATGAAATAGCCATAGGAATATTGGATAGTATGATTGATAATGGAATAAAAGTACCTGATGATGTTTCCGTTGTAGGATTTGGAAATATTCGTGAAGGAAAATTTGTTAGACCTGAAATTACTACAATAGGAGAACCATACTATGATGTAGGTGCGGTAGGCATGAGAATGCTTATAAAAATGATAAAAGGCGACAAAACCCAGCAAGGACGTATGGAGCTACCATTTACCATTGAAAAAAGAAAAAGTGTAAAAAAATTGATATAATTGTGCAAAGATTGTTGAAATATCACGATTAATTTTGTTTTTAACGCGACAATAATTGATAAAATAATTAATCCAGTCCCCCTATAATAATAAGACTATCTTTATTGTAGGGGGATTACAAATGAAAAAAAGATTTATTATCACTATGATATTATTGCTATTATTCAGTTATAATTCAATCAGCGGCTATGAATACCATGAAGAAATAAATACCATTGAATATTTGTTAAATGAGCGGATAAAGGTAATAAATGAATTTTTGTATGGCTATCAAGATATGGACCGGTTAGAGAGAAAATTAAATGAAATTGAATTAGATAATTTGCTGGAAAATGACTTAGATATTCTATGCAAAGTAATTGATTGTCCTACAGATTATGAATTAGCAATGGATGTGAAAATACATAAAATTAACAGTATTGAATTTACTGATGTTGGATATTCTGTAAATGCGGATTTGAATTGGTTTATGGGCGGTTATGATGGTGAATTTAGCTTAATTAAAAATTATCATATTAATTGTATTGAGCAGGATAGTCAAATGTATTTGGCAAAACTAATTATACTAAACAATAATACAGGAGAATAAAGATGAATGACAAACTTTTTTACAAAAAGCATTATATTTGGCAAAAGGCCAGCCAAGAAACAAAAGAAGATGTTTTTAAGCTTGCTGATGATTATAAAAAATTTATAGACGCTGCAAAAACTGAAAGACTTTCTATTAATGAAATTATAAGATGTGCAAAAGAAGCAGGTTTTAAAAACTTTAAAGACCAAGACCAAGTAAAAACAGGCGATAAATTGTACTATGTGAACAAGGAAAAAGCTGCTGTTTTGGTTGTTCTAGGCAAGGATGATATTGAAAAGGGAATGAATATAGTAGGTAGTCACGTTGATTCACCTCGAATAGATATAAAACAAAATCCCTTGTATGAAGAGCATGGAATTTCTTTATTAAAAACTCATTATTATGGTGGTATTAGAAAATACCAATGGGTGGCAATTCCCTTAGCTCTTTACGGAACAGTGGTAAAGGTTAATGGGGAAGTTATACAAATTGCCATAGGTGATGATGAAAATGACCCAGTTTTTTATATAACTGACCTTCTTCCACACTTGGCAAAAGACCAGAATGATAAGAAATTATCAGAGGCAATTGAAGGAGAAGGACTGAATGTTATTATAGGAAGCCTTCCTGCAGAAGGCAAAGAAGATGAAAAAAAATTCAAATTAAATGTTTTGAAAATACTTAATGAAAAATACGGTATGATAGAAGAGGATTTCCTTACAGCAGAACTTGAAATAGTGCCTGCAGGAAAGTCAAGAGATGTTGGTATTGATAGAGGTATGATAATGGCATACGGTCATGATGACAGAGTTTGTGCCTATACATCATTAAGGGCTATATTAGAATTAGACAGTCCTCAAAAAACAGCAGTTGCTTTGTTTTCTGATAAAGAAGAAGTTGGAAGCAACGGTAATACAGGTATGTGTTCTATGTTTTTTAACAATATGATAGCTGAACTTATTGCCATAAAAAACAAGGGAAATTACAAGGAATTGTTACTTAAAAGAGCTTTGGAAAACAGCAGTATGTTGTCGTCAGATGTGGCAGCAGGAGTTGATCCTACATACCCTCAAGTTACTGAAATTCAAAATGCAGCCATTATGGGCAAGGGTGTTGTAATGGTTAAATATACAGGTAGTAGAGGTAAATCAGGTGCAAATGATGCAAATGCTGAATATATTGGAAGTTTGCGAAAATTATTCAATGAAAACAATGTTATTTGGCAGACGTCTGAATTAGGTAAGGTAGACCAAGGCGGCGGAGGAACGATTGCATATATTATGGCAAATTATAATATGGATGTGGTAGATTTAGGTGTTCCTGTCTTAAGCATGCATGCTCCATACGAATTAGTTTCAAAGACCGATGTATATATGACCTATAAAGCATACAATGTATTTTATAATATGATGCCCTAACCCCGTTTTTCAGGGGTAGAGGAATGTCCCCAAATAAATAAATCCATCCGGTAAATAGGATGGATTTATTTATTTATTTGCTACTTTATTTGCTACTTAAATTTTCGTGAATAGCACTTGCAGCCTTTTTACCAGCTCCCATGGCGAGAATAACTGTTGCTGCTCCTGTTACAGCATCTCCGCCTGCATATACATTTTCCTTTGTTGTTAAACCATCTTCATCTGCAATAAGACATGCTTTTTTATTTACTTCAAGACCTTCTGTAGTTGAAGATATCAATGGATTTGGACTTGTACCTAAAGACATTATTACCATATCTACATCCAGTTCAAATTCAGAACCTTCAATTTCAACCGGTCTTCTTCTACCTGATGCATCCGGCTCTCCTAATTTCATTTTAATACATTTCATGCCTCTTACACGGCCTTGATCATCGCTTAAAATTTCTATAGGGTTAGTCAGCAGATCCATATGAACGCCTTCTTCAATGGCATGGTGGACTTCTTCTGCTCTTGCAGGGAGTTCATTTTGAGATCTTCTATATACTATATGAGATTCTGCTCCCATTCTTAAAGCAGTTCTTGCTGCATCCATTGCAACATTACCACCGCCTACAACGGCAACCTTTTTACCAACATGTATTGGAGTGTCATAACTGTCATCATATGCTTTCATAAGATTATTTCTTGTCAGGAATTCATTGGCTGATAAGACTCCAATTAAGTTTTCTCCCGGGATTCCCATAAACATGGGTAGTCCAGCTCCTGATCCTATAAAGGCAGCGTCAAATCCTTCTTCTTCCAATAGTTCATCTAATTTTACTGTTCTGCCTACTATTACGTTGGTTTCAATTTTTACTCCAAGTTTCTTTAAATTATCTATCTCATGTCTTACGACCGTATTTTTTGGCAATCTGAATTCAGGAATACCATAAACCAAAACTCCGCCTGGTTCATGCAAAGATTCAAATATTGTAACATCGTAACCTAATTTAGCTAAATCTCCTGCACAGGTAAGTCCAGCAGGTCCGCTTCCAACTACAGCAACTTTTTTCCCGTTTTTAGGTAGTGTTTCAGATAAATCTATATTGTTTTCTCTTGACCAGTCTGCAATAAATCTTTCTAGCTTACCTATTGCTATTGGATCTCCTTTTATCCCCATAATACATTCGCCTTCACATTGTGTTTCTTGGGGGCATACTCTTCCGCATACTGCCGGCAAGGAACTTGATTCGGCAATTACCTTTGCGGCTTCTTCAAATTCTCTATTCTTTACATGTTGAATAAATCTTGGTATATCTATTGTAACAGGACAATTCGGTACACATTTAGGATTTTTGCAATTTAAGCATCTTTCAGCCTCAGTTATAGCTTCTTCTTCTGTATATCCTAAGCAAACTTCATCAAAGTTTGTTGCTCTTATTTTTGAGTCTTGATTCTGAATTGGCACTCTTTTCATTCTATCTTTAGCCATTATTCGTCACCTCCGCAAACTCCACAGCCGCCATGATGTGTATCTCCTTCAACTTCACGTAACATCTTTCTTCCTTCTTCTGATTTATAGGTAGCAGCTCTCTTCATAGCTTCATCAAAATTCACTAAATCTCCGTCAAATTCTGGTCCGTCAACACAAGCAAATTTAACTTCATTACCTATTGTAAGTCTGCAACCACCACACATGCCTGTTCCATCTACCATTACAGGGTTCATGCTCACAATTGATTTTATACCACGTTCCTTAGTAACTTGTACTATTGTTTTCATCATTATCATAGGACCGATAGCTACTACATGATCATAGTGCATCTTGTCTTCATCTATCATTTTTACAAGACATGCATTTAAAAATCCATGGAATCCGTATGAACCGTCATCTGTAGCAATATACCAGTTACCTGCTACTGCCTTCATTTCTTCTTCCATTAGTACTATGTCCTTTGTTTTTGCTCCTACCAATACATCTACAGGCACTCCTTGTTTATGGAACCATTTTACCTGACAATATACTGGTGCTACTCCAACACCGCCGGCTACAAAAAGTATTTTTTTCTTTTTTAATTCCTCAATATCTTCGTAAACAAATTCCGATGGTTTTCCTAAAGGACCAACTACATCTTGAAAATAATCTCCTACTTCATACTCAGCCATTTTTGTTGTAGAATATCCTACCGTTTGATAAACAATAGTAACAGTTCCCTTTTCACGATCATAATCACAAATAGTGAGGGGAACTCGTTCACCCTTTTCATCCATTTTCACGATTAAAAACTGACCTGGCAAAGCAGATTTTGCAACTCTAGGTGCTTCAACATCCATTAAATATATGCTGGGAGCTAGCAATCTCTTTGATACAATTTTATGCATTATAACACCTCCAAATAGTTGTGTAAAATAATTAATAATTAATAATTAATAATTCTATTATAACCTTTTGATAATTACATGTCAAACATAAAAACACAAATTAGGTCTATGTCCTTTTTGTTGTCCTTTTTGTTATATTAATTATTATTTCATTATTGGCTAAAATAAGTTATAATATAATTAATCATAAAAACAATCTGGAGGAGAAATGGAACAATACTTTACTCAAAATCCAACAACTGAAAAAGAAATATATAAATTTGACTGGAATGTTGGAAAAGAAGTTTTTAACTTTTATACAAGCAACAGTGTTTTTTCTAAAAAAGGAATGGATTTTGGCTCCATGCTTTTAATAGAAACAATTATAAATGAGAATAAAGACTTTGCTGGCAATATATTAGATTTGGGCTGTGGATATGGACCCTTAGGCGTTATTGCTGCAAAGCTTTTAAAAGAATCTCTTGTTACCATGTGTGATGTAAATGAAAGGGCACTTGAATTATCCAAAATGAATGCAAAAGAGAATAAGGTTGATGACAGAATTAAAATTATTGCATCTTCTGCATTTGAAAATATTAAGGATAATTATGATATTATAATGACCAACCCTCCAATCAGGGCAGGTAAGGATCTTGTATTTTCATTTTATGAGGGTGCATATAAACACTTAAACAAGGGTGGAAAATTGTATGTAGTTATTCAAAAGAAACAAGGTGCCCTTAGTACTAAGGCAAAACTTGAAAGTTTGTTTGGAAATTGTGAAATAGCAGATAAAAAATCAGGGTATTTTATATTTAGGTCAATAAGAGAATGACCACAGTTATTTACCATTCTTTTGCTTTGCTACAAAATAATTTACTTCAGCGCCGGTTAAAAAGATGATTGACAAAATATAAATCCATATTATAAAAACGAATATTCCTGACAAGTTTCCATAAATTGAGTTAATAAAAACAACCCTTGTACTTACATACCTGGAATATAGGTAAGAGCCTGCTATTGAGCTTATTGCAGAAAAAATTGCACCAGGGAAGGCGTATGAGAATTTAACTTTTTCGTAAGGAAGAAATTTGTAAGCTGCAGATAAAATTATAAATACAACAAAAAATGCAATAGAAAATCTCAATATATCAATTAGTAAAAAATTATATCCAGCAAATATGGATACTTTTTTAACGAGGATTAATAAGGACCTTCCTGCAACAATGATAGCAAAAACAATTTGCATTGAAAGCATTACAGCTAAAGCAAACAAAATTCCTCTTAATCTTAAAAACAAATGATTTTTTTTGGTGTTGAATCCATAGGCAATGTTGATTCCATTTATAATAGCAGCACTTCCAGATGTTGCAGACCACAATATAACAAGCATACTTATGGTTAAATAAGGCTTGCTGCAGCTTCCTACAGAATATTTTAATACATTGTTAATAATGCTGTAAACCTGCTCTGGAAGCAC
>DATESJ010000014.1:0-2586 GCA_035270885.1 Sedimentibacter sp.
ATTTTATACAACTCATTTTAAAGTTAAAAACACTACAACTGTTATTATATAAGGCTTTGATGGGTTGTTGTTCAAAACGCCTTATTGGATATAATAACTATATATAACTATAATATATATCCAATAAAATAAGCTTTTTATTAAATAATTTATTCCACATTTTTGTGTTTTTATATTCATTCTCCCTTTCTCTGATAGATGGTGTGTTACTGCCTACAATGGGTGACACACTGTCTAACCTACATTCGGGTGCAACTCTCGGATTGTCCACGTCGGACAGTTTAAATATGAGACGATAAATAAAGTTGCAAAATATGATTGGTTAAACTGTGGCTACTTAGTAACTATAGTTTTTATATCTTGGAAGCAAATCAGTGATGAGGAGTTTTCAAACAAAGTTGGGACTCTCTGAATGGGAGTCCTTTTATTATGTAGATTTAAGCCTAATTGGTAAGGCAGTAGATTGCTAATCTACGAGTAAGCTCTTTGTGGCTGTATAGGTTCAAGTCCTATAATCTACGTATGGTTGGATGTCCGAGTCTGGTTTATGGTGGCTGTCTTGAAAACAGTCGTGTGTAAAAGCACCGTGGGTTCAAATCCTACTCCAATCGTTTCACCGAAAAGTGAACTTTCACTAATGTAGTGAAAACAAAATTTATAATGAAAGAGGGATTTAATATTAACAATTTTGATTTAGAAAAAGCAATAAAAAAGATGAATAAGGTTGCGAAGGACAAATATTTAAGCAATCAAAGTAGAGAAAAACGTAAGCTAAATATTAAAGAAAAGAAGTATTTACCCAAACAAAGTGTTATTGAAAAAGATTGTGATATGTAAAAAATAAACTAGAGAAAGTGGTGTTTATTATTGTTGAAGTTTTATGATACGAATGCTCTGCTCCGTCTTTTACACAAAGCTTTTGATGAACAGTTTGTATTATCATCTAAGACCATTGAAGAATTAGAACATATTAAGTGTTCCGATAAAAAAGACGCAGAAATTAAATATAGTGCAAGGAAACTAGTTAAATTATTAGATATAAATAAAGAAAAGTTTATTACAGTTGTACCAAATAATAATACATATAAAATTTTAAAGAAATTTCAATTGGATGCAAGTCCTGATAATATTATAATGGCTTGTGCTTATGAATATAACAATAAAAATAAAATAAAGTTTATTTCTGATGATGTTGCATGTAAAATTATCGGAAGAGAAATATTTAAATTAGATGTTGAAGGAATTAAAGAAAAGCCTGATGAAGAATATACAGGATTTAAAGAAGTAAAACTCAATGATATAAAGTTAGCATATTTATATGAACATCAATCTGAAAATACATATGATTTATTAATTAATCAATGTCTTATAGTTAAAAATGACAAAGATGAGGTAATAGATAAATTTAGATGGAGCGGTGAAGAATTAATCCCTATTAAGCAGACAAATTTTAAGTCTGAATATTTTGGAACTGTTAAAGCATATAAAAACGATATATACCAACAATGTGTTATGAATTGTTTGAGTAATTGTCAAATTACTATGTTAAAAGGTGCTGCTGGAACAGGTAAGAGTTATTTAGCATTGGGTTATTTATTTAGTCAGTTAGAGAAACACAAGATTGATAAAATTATTGTTTTTTGCAATCCCGTAAATACTGCAAATTCTGGTAAGATTGGATATTTGCCCGGTTCTAAAGACGAAAAACTTTTATCATCATTTTTAGGAAATATGTTAGCTGCTAAACTTGGAGGTATAGAAATACTCTACAAACTCATAGATGAGGATAAACTTGAATTATTACCAATTTGTGATTTGCGAGGATTTGACACAAGTTCTGATACAATAAAAATAGGCGTATATATCGTAGAATCTCAAAACATGGATATAAGCTTAATGAAGTTGGCTTTACAACGCATAGGAGAAAACAGTATATGTGTTATAGATGGTGACTTCAATACTCAAACTGATCTAGCACAATATGCTGGATTTAATAATGGTATGCGTAGAGCTTCAGAAGTATTTAGAAATCATGATATTTACGGTGAAATTGAATTACAGAATATCTTCAGAAGTGAAATTGCAAAAATTGCAGAAGAGATGTAGGAGGACTATATATGAAAAATTTTAAGTACTTCTTATTTGGTTCTGCTGTTGCCCTAGTTTTCATTTCAATAATTGAAAAGTTTATGGAATTAATTATGTTATGGATTGAAGTATTAAAGATACGTCCATCTAAAAAGCTATTAAATTATCAGAAGGATGTAATGATATTAAAAGAATTTTTAAAACCTACTCCATATGTTGATTTAGAAGATTTTGAAGAGGATTATGAAGATGAGGACGATTAATGCAATAGAATGTGGATTCTACGTTATTTTTTATTAACGTAATTTACTCTAAATCTATCCAATATAAACTATATACCTATACTGGTAATAAGTCAATAGAAATTTGAAACTTTTATACTACTACTACTCTGCTACTATGCAGAAATTAGAAAGGGTGAGTGATTATAACTGATTTAAAAAGGTTAGATAATGAATCTGACGAAGAATTAATTTATAGACTATGCTCTGCTAAAGA
>DATESJ010000015.1:0-17457 GCA_035270885.1 Sedimentibacter sp.
TACTATGAGGAAGCAGGTTTGATTATAAAACAAGCTCGTGATTTAGGAATTGATGCTCCAGTAGTAGGTGCAGACGGTTTTGATTCACCTGTACTTTTAGAACTTGCAGGAGCAGAAGCATTAAATGATGTATATTTTTCAAACCACTATTCTTCATTGGATGAAGATCCATTAGTACAAGATTTTATTGCTAAATATAAAGAAAAATATAATGTTGAACCAAATGCTTTCAATGCTCTTGGATATGACTTGGGTAAATGGGCAGCAGATGCTATAAAACGTGCAGGTTCACAAGATCCAACAGCAATCGCTGAAGCTTTAGCAAAGACTGAAGGTTTTGCAGGTGTTACAGGTACATTCGATATGGATGCTAACCACAACCCTGTTAAATCAATAGTAGTTATAGGTTTGGAAAACGGAGCTCAGGCAACAAGTATTAAAGTAGATCCTAAATAGACACAAATATAGGTATGGGGACACACCTTTGCACTAGGGTTAGTCTTTGAGAGTAAAGGAATGTCCCCAATTAATCAAGTTAGCATGTAAATGCTAACTTGTTATTTATTGTTATTAAAGGAGGTGTAGCCGTGGACCAATTATTACAACAAATTGTAAACGGAATATCGTTAGGAAGTATATATGCCTTGATAGCATTAGGCTATACAATGGTTTATGGAATAATTAAGTTAATAAATTTTGCTCATGGTGATGTTTATATGGTAGGTGCATATGTGGGATTTGCAGTAACCACATACACAAGCGTTGGATTTATTCCCGCTTTAATAATATCTATGGCAGCATGCGCAGTACTTGGTATGAGCATTGAGAAAATAGCATATAAGCCACTTAGAAATTCTACACGTATTGCTGTATTAATTACAGCCATAGGAGTTTCTCTACTTTTAGAATATCTTATGATGTACTTTGTAGGAGCGCAGGTAAGATCATATCCTAAATTATTATCAGGAACAGTATTTACAATAGGTGGTATTGTTATCAAATCTCAGCAAATATATATTGTTGTTACAGCTATAGTTTTGATGGTTATCCTTCAATATATAGTTAATAAAACAAAGGTAGGAAAAGCTATGAGAGCGGTGTCTGCAGATAAGGATGCAGCACAGCTTATGGGAATAAAAGTAGACAGCACCATTTCGTTTACATTTGCTATAGGTTCTGCTTTGGCAGGAGCAGGAGGGGTATTGGTTGGAGTATATTACAATTCCATTGATCCTCTTATGGGAATGATGCCCGGATTAAAGGCGTTTGTTGCAGCAGTTTTTGGCGGTATTGGAAGTATACCCGGTGCCATGATAGGTGGTCTTTCAATCGGAATGCTTGAAACATTGGTGTCCGGTTATGGAAACTCTATGTATAGAGATGCTGCAGTTTTTGCGTTTTTAATAATAATATTAATTTTAAAACCTTCCGGTTTAATGGGCAAGAATACGAAAGAGAAGGTGTAATATGAAAGTATTAAATAAAAAGAACATTATGACTTTAGTTTTAATAGTAATTGTATATGCTGTGATTCAGGTTCTCTTATCAGCAAAAATCATAGACAGTTTTTATGAAATTACTATTGCAACTATATGTATTAATATAATTTTAGCTGTCAGTTTAAACTTAGTTACTGGTTTTACCGGACAGTTTTCACTTGGCCATGCCGGTTTCATGTCAATAGGAGCCTATGCAGGTGCTCTTATAAATATGGAAATGAACTCAACTGCAGGATTTTTGATTGGAATAATAGTTGGTGCTGTGGCTGCTTTGCTGGTGGGAATTCTTATAGGCATACCTACATTGAGGCTTAAAGGGGACTATTTGGCCATTGCAACATTGGGTATGGCTGAAATTATCAGAGTAATATTTTTAAATATGGATGATATAACCAATGGTGCTGCAGGTATAAATGGTATACCACGATATACAAACTGGTTGTGGCTCTTTACTTTTACAGTTCTAACATTGGTTATAATAAATAACTTTATAAAATCATCTCAAGGACGTGCATGTATTTCAATAAGAGAAGATGAAATAGCTGCGGAATCCATGGGTATTAATACCACAAAGTATAAAGTAATGGCATTTGCAATAGGTGCATTCTTTGCAGGAATAGGCGGTGCATTATATTCATCATATTTCTACTTTATTAGTCCTACAATATTTAACTTCCAGAAATCAATTGATATTTTAGTTATAGTTGTATTTGGAGGTATGGGCAGTATTACAGGTTCAGTTATTGCAGCAATACTTTTAGCCATAATTACTACCTTACTCCAGTCTTATTCTGAACTAAGAATGATTATATACGCATTACTGTTAATATCTATAATGATTTTCAGACCTCAGGGTTTATTAGGCACAAAGGAAATCACTGATTTATTTAAATATAGAAAAAAGAATGCTAAAGTTGAGTAAAGGAGGGGCCAAATATGTCATTATTATCGGTTGAAAAATTAACCAAGTCTTTTGGAGGACTAACAGCAGTATCCAATGTCAGCATGAATATTGAAAGAGGAGAACTTATAGGACTCATCGGCCCTAACGGCGCAGGAAAGACTACATTTTTTAATCTTATTACGGGAGTGTATGCACCAAGCTCAGGCAGTATTAAGTTGGATGTGGATGGAATAAAGAAAGAAATTGGCGGATTAAAGCCATACAATGTAACAAAAGTAGGTTTAGCAAGAACATTTCAAAATATTAGACTTTTCAAAGATTTAACTGTTCTTGACAACATTCGTATAGCTATGCATCAAAATATTAATTATAAGCTTCCTTCAGGTCTTTTACGTTCTAATAAATTTTATGAGGAAGAAGAAAGACTTAAAAAAGAAGCAGAAGAATTATTGGATATATTTAGTCTTACACACAAGAGCCAGGAGCTTGCTAAAAATCTTCCCTACGGAGAACAAAGGCATTTAGAAATTGTAAGAGCAATGGCAACCAAGCCGGTACTTTTGCTTTTGGATGAACCTGCAGCAGGTATGAATCCTAACGAAACTGCAAATCTTACTGAAACTATTGCTAAAATTCGAAATGAATTTAAATTGACAGTACTATTGATAGAACATGACATGTCATTAGTTATGAAAATCTGTGAGCGCATTTTTGTCTTGGATTACGGAACGGCGATTGCTTCAGGTAAACCGGAGGAAATCAAAAATAATAAAAGAGTTATAGAAGCGTATTTAGGGGAGGATGTGTAAAATGCTTGAGATAAAAAATCTTAATGTTCATTATGGAGTTATTCATGCCCTTAAAAGTGCATCCTTAATAGTAAATAAAGGCGAGATTGTTACACTAATCGGTGCTAATGGAGCGGGAAAAACAACAACACTTCGTACAATATCAGGACTTAACAAAGCAACTGACGGTGAAATTCTGCTTGAGGGGAAAAACATAACAAATTTACCTGCTAATAAAAGAGTTGAAATGAAACTATCTCAAGTTCCTGAAGGAAGAAGAATATTTCCGGCAATGACTATAATGGAAAATTTGGAATTAGGAGCATATTTGAGGAGAGATAAATCCGAAATCAAAAAAGATATGGATAATATTTATCAATTGTTCCCAATTCTTGGACATCGTAAAAAACAAACAGCAGGAACCTTATCCGGAGGAGAGCAGCAAATGCTTGCAATGGGCCGTGCATTAATGTCAAGGCCTGAAATACTTCTTTTGGATGAACCTTCTATGGGGCTTGCACCATTGCTTGTAAAAGAAATATTTGATATAATAGTAAATATTAATAAAACAGGAACTACAATACTCTTAGTTGAACAAAATGCTAAAATGGCATTATCAATTGCACACAGAGCATATGTTATTGAAACAGGATCTATTGTAATGAGCGGTACAGGGGAAGAACTATCAAAGAGTGATGAAATTAAAAAAGCTTATTTAGGAGGGGAATAGAATGTATGTAAGAAATAGGATGACCAAGAATCCATACACCATAGCATATGATGCTCCTATAACCGATGCAGTGGCACTTTTAAGAGAAAAGGGTCTTAAGAGGTTACCTGTAGTTGATGGAGAAAAAGTTGTTGGCATATTAACACAAAGTGATATTCATAAAGTATCACCTACCAAAGCTACATCATTGAGTATTTTTGAAATTAATTATTTGTTGTCTAAATTGACTGTAAAAGATGCAATGGCTAAAAAAGCAATAACAATTGAAGTTGACAGCCTATTGGAAGAAGCCGCAGTTATAATGAGGGAAAACCGAATTGGAACTTTACCTGTAGTTGATGGTGGCAAATTAGTAGGAATAATCACGGAAAGTGATATATTTGATGCTTTTATAGACTTATTGGGCTTTAAGGACAACGGAAGCCGCATAACAATAGAAGCAAAAGACGTTCCCGGTGCTATGGCAGATATTGCAGAAATATTTAAATCCTTAGGAGTAAATATTACACATATTGCAGTATTTAATGGTCAAGGATTCAGAGATGTGGTAATAAGATCAGAAGCTCTTGATACAGCTGGATTAGAGAAAAAGTTAAGCGAACAAGGATATAAAGTTAAACATGTTTTGAAAAGCAAATAAACAAAAAACCACCATTCGGTGGTTTCTTGTTTCTCGCAGTCTCGATTTGTTGTATCTATTTTAAATATTTTTCGAACCAATGTGTTATTTCTTCTAATCTTCTTACTCTGTGACGTGGTTTGCCGCTTCTACTGAGCTCATGATTTTCGTCTCTGAACATACAAAGCCTTGCATCCACACCGTGATACTTAAGAGCAGTAAACATTTGTAATCCTTCTGCTAACCAACATCTGTAATCTTCCTCTGAATGTATGAACAAGGTGGGAGTTACAGCCTGATTGGCATATTTCAATGGTGAATGGAACCACATTTTTTCAACATTGTCCCAAGGTGTTGATAAGTTTTGATCAGCATTGAAATAATATCCAATGTCTGTTGTACCAAATTTTGAAATCCAGTTTGAAATACTCCTTTGTGACGCAGCACATTTAAATCTGTCAGTGTGTCCTATAATCCAGTTTGTCATAAAGCCGCCATAGGAACCGCCAGTTACACCAATTTTAGTACTGTCTATCTGCGGATACTTTTCCAGAACCTTATCAGTAAACTTCATCAGGTCATCATAATCTATTGTACCGTATTTTCCTCTTATATCAGCAAATTCATCTCCTCTGCCGTCACTGCCTCTTGGATTGCAGAAAAACACAAAATATCCTTCGTTTGCCCAATACTGCATTTCGTGATAGAAGACTTCGCCAAACACTGTTTTAGGGCCTCCATGTACGTCTAATATCCCTGGATAGCATTCCTTTTCGTCGAAATTAACTGGCTTTAAAATATATCCTTCAATAGTAACTCCATCATTTTCAAAATTTAAATATTCAGGTCTTATTATATTTTTTGTTTCTATTATTTTTTCGTTAAACTTAGTTTTTTGAGTTTCGCTTATTTCTTTTAATGTGTAAATTTCCTGTAGTTTTTCTCCTCTAAGCCCAATAAATATAATACCTTCATTGCATATGTCGAAGCAATCTACGGAACCATTATCAGCTGTTAATTTTTCAATAGTTCCATCTAAGGAAAGCTTCTTAATAAAGGAACTTTTATTCTCTGTGGATACAAAGTACAGGCAGTTATCAGAAACTCTTCTTGCAGCTCCACCACCGTATCTGCTGTCTGAACCTACAGAATTATATAAACCATAATCGTGCTTACTTAAAAGAACTAAATCCCCATTTTTAATTTTATAGAAGTTGTGGTTTTGATTAAGTCCGTATTTATCCATGGAAGTAGCAGCTACTATTATTTCATCCCCTACAAATTCAGCAAATTCTATATAGTATTCTAAATCCTCAACTAAGCAAAGAGCCTGGCTGTTGTACAAGTCATACATGAAAAGGCTATTTGTCAATTCCATTTTATTGGTGTAATTTGAAGATATATATAAAGCTTTACCATCCTTTATACTTGTTACAGTAACATTTTCAAACTGATTGGAAATTGCTACAATATCCTTGGTCACATTATCAAATAAATAAAGTCGGTCTCTTTTTTTATTTGTAAATCCTTGGCCATTTGACCAAAATGGTATTTCATCCAATACTTCGTAATCCTTGTTTTCTTTTATTAAATCAATTGCCTTAGCTTTTTCCTCACCTTTATGGGAATGAAGATTAATGCCATAATGATCATAAGTTGCAGTCAAAAGAAACTTATCTTCAGCAATTTTTTTAATGCCATTTACTTTCATAGGAACTCGCATATATTCATATGCTTCGCCGCCGTTAATGTTAATAGCATAGAAAACTGTCCAATGCTCTCCATCTTCTATTCTTTTTTTAAGTTTATCATCTCTTAGGGTCGGAAACAAAATAGTGTCCTTATCAAGCCATATAAATCCTTTTTCTTCATTCATGGATGTAAGTTTTTTATACTCTGAGCTTGTGCAGTTGTAAGTCCATATATTAGATAAATATTTGTTATCCTCAAAATCTGAGGTATGTACTACAAAAGCGCCGTAATTTTTATCCGGCGATAGTTCAAGACCTGACAAAAAAGTATAATCTAAAAAATCTTTAAGCTGTAAATTTTCCATATTTACCTCCTTTTGCACCTTTTAAAATTTGGGAACATTCAAGTATAGGTGTTTGTTATATTTCATTATATATAAGAAAAGTCTCTTGTGCAATTAAAACTATTGTTTACACATAACTTTGAGAGTATAATAAATTAAAGAACTTAAGGGGAGTGTGAAAAGATGAACATAGTAACAAACAAAGATTATACATTGAAATTATTAGAAGAAATTATTAATATACCAAGTCCTACCGGATACTGCAATAATGTTATGTCGCATATTGAAAAAGTAGCAAATGAATTTCAATTTAAGTTTGAAAAAAACAAAAAAGGAAACGGAATAATTGAAATCTTAGGTGAAGACAACTCTTACTGCGTAGGAATTCCTGTCCATGTAGATACATTAGGGGCAATGGTGAGATCAATTAATTCAGACGGAACAATTAAGATTACTTCAATTGGCGGAAACCTATTTCCAACCCTTGATGGAGAGTATTGTAAAATTCATGCGAGAAGTGGTAAAATATACACTGGTACCATGCTTTCCACATCTCCAGCAATTCATGTTTACAAAGACTCAAAGGATAAAGAAAGAAATGAAGAAAATATGATGGTGAGATTAGATGAAGTTGTAAAGAGCAAAGAAGATGTACAAGCTCTTAAAATTGAAACTGGAGATTTCATATCAATTGAGCCTAAATTTACTATAACACCTTCAGGTTTTGTTAAAACAAGATATTTGGATGACAAGGCAGGAACTGCTTGTGCCTTAAGCTTGATGGAATTATTCAAAAGACTAAATACGAAACCCAAAAATAAGGTTAAGATAATAGTATCTACTTATGAAGAAGTAGGGCATGGCTGTGCCAACATTCCTAGAGATATTGATGAGCTTGTAGGAATTGATATGGGATGCATAGGCTTAGATTTAGCATGTACGGAGCAGGATGTATCTATTTGTGCTAAAGACAGTTCGGGTCCCTATGATTATGATATTACTTCGAAACTAATAAAGTTGGCTGTAGATAACAACATTAAACATGCTGTAGATATATATCCAATGTACGGCTCAGACGTATCAGCATCATTAAGCGCCGGTAATGATATTAAAGGTGGCTTAATAGGTCCGGGAGTTCACGCTTCCCACGGCATGGAAAGAACACACATTGACGGAATTGAAAATACAATCAAGCTTATTTATACATATTTGACTGAGTAAGAAAGGACTAAAAGTGGATAATTTATTATTTTCCTTAAATGTTGTTTTGCCTCTGGTATTATTAATGTTTTTGGGAACCTTTCTTCGAAAAATTAAAATATTTGATAAGGATTTTCTAAAAAAAACAAACAAATTCGCCTTTAAGGTATTGTTGCCGGTTCTTCTATTCAACAATATTTATAACAGTAAAATATCAGAGGAAATTAACTTAAAATTTATAATATTTGCTGTAAGCATAGTTTTAGTTACTATTGGTATAATGTTTATAGTTGTTCCTAAATTAGAAAAGGATAATAGAAATAGGGGAGTTATAATACAAGGACTTTACAGAAGCAATTTCATACTATTTGGAGTTCCCTTGTGTATTAATATTTTTGGTGATGAAGGAGCAGGTGTTGTAACAACACTTATCGCGATAATAATACCATTGTATAACTTTTTAGCAGTTGTGATTTTAGACGTATTTACAGAAGAAAAGATAAATTATAAAAAAACTGCCCTAAGTATTTTAAAAAATCCTTTAATAATCGGCTCCCTACTGGGTATTGCAGCATCTACATTACAAATAAATCTTCCATCTTCAATAGAAAAAACTATCTCAGATATTGCAAAAGCAGCTACGCCAATTGCATTGATGGCTCTGGGGGGAGAAATTGAAATCAATAACATGTGGAAAAATTTGAAATACCTAGTTTGGGTTACTTTAGGAAAACTGTTTATTATTCCTGCAATAGTAATATTAGTATCGGTCGCTTTTGGATACAAGGGAGTGGAGCTGTGCGCTTTATTTTGCATGGTGGCACCCTCAGCATCTGTTTCAAGTTACACTATGGCTCAGCAATGCGACTGCAATCATGAATTAGCAGGACAAATAGTATTTTTTTCAACTATTGTAAGCCCTTTTAGCATTTTCTTATTTATTTTCATTTTAAAAACTATTGATTTATTTTAGGAGTGGATTATGGAAATCAAAACATATAAAAAGAATTTTGAATACTCATATGCTCTTGGTATTTTTCCTACTGTAGAGCTTATAAGTTCAAAACCTGAATCTGTAATAAAAGTATTAGTAAGTTCAAACTACAGGGCTGATTCTGAAATGGATATTTTTGAGCTATGCAAAAAATTTAATGTTAAGACAGAAATCAATGATAAAGCTATCAATAAAATAAGCCAAAAAGAAAATTGTTATGTTGCAGGTGTTTTTAACAAGTATAATTGTGAGCTGACAGAAGGCTCTCATATTGTTTTGGTAAATCCAGGTAATATGGGTAATATGGGTACAATTATCAGAACTTTAACAGGATTTGGTTTAAATGATTTGGCAATAATAAGTCCCGGGGTTGATATATTTGATCCAAAGGTAATAAGAGCTTCCATGGGAGCGATATTTAAAATTAATTTTAAATATTATGATAGTTTTGATGATTATAGCGAAAAATTTAGAAAACATAAATTTTATCCATTCATGCTTAAAGGTGCAATTTCATTAAAAGAAGTTAAGCGTGACGATAATGAAAACTTTTCCTTAATTTTTGGTAATGAAGCAAGGGGTTTAGATGACAGTTTCTCTCATATAGGAACTAGTGTTATCATAAAGCATACAGACCGTATTGATTCCTTAAATTTGACAATCGCTGCTGGTATTGCCATGTACCAATTTATAAGTTAATAAATTGAATTTTTGGGTATTGACTTTGAACATTACATTTATTGGAATAATAATAATGATATAAAAGTCAATAATATTCTTGTAGGTGACTAACATCTTCAAATACGTATATGAAGGGATGATGAGAATAAAGAAGTTCAGTTTTAATAATAATAACGATGAAAAGTTATCGAATTGGGAAAATGGTGTAAAATTAGACAGCCAGCAAAAATTAAGGGAGCAAGTGAGCCAAATGAATAACGAAAACAATAATAGAAACAACAACCAAAATAAGAACAATAACAACAAATTTGACAATCGTAACGAAAACAACAGAAATGACAACAACAGATTAGACAATCGAAATGAAAACAACAGATTTGAAAACAGAAGCGAAAACAACAGATTTGAAAACAGAAACGAAAACAACAGATTCGACAATCGAAGTGATCAAAACAAATCCGACAATCGAAATGAAAATCAAAACAACCAAAATAATAGAAACAATAACAACAACGATAATAACAAAAACAAAAACAAGAATAATAATAATAACAACAATAATAATTTTAGATAGTATAGTATTAGTATTAAAAAAAACGGTCATTAGTTTGACCGTTTTTGTATGTAACAACACTTATATTATATACGGTATAATATTGTAGTTCATTTATAGAATTGATTGTTAAAGTGTAAACAATATACAAACAAAAGTATTTTTTTTCACGTTTAATATGTGTTGACACAGTCAGACATTGGTTTTATAATATTGTCAATTAATGCGAATTATTAAGAATGCATAAAAAACAATATGTCTTTAAAAGGAGTACATATGAAAAAAACACCATTATATGAAAAACATATACAGCTTAATGGAAAAATAGTTGACTTTGGCGGGTGGTATCTTCCAGTTGAATATTCCGGCATAATCCCTGAACATGAAGCTGTAAGAACAAAAGCTGGAATTTTTGATGTATCTCACATGGGTGAAATCACAGTTAAGGGAGAAGATGCAGAAAAGTACCTGCAAATGGTTTTAACAAATGATATTTCTGTACTTAATAACAATCAAATTGCCTATACAACAATGTGTTATCCACATGGAGGAGTTGTAGATGATTTGTTGGTTTATAAATACAATAATGAGGATTATCTGTTGGTAGTTAATGCATCAAATACTCAGAAGGACTTTGAGTGGTTAAATGTAAACTTATTTGGTAATACAGAAATTCTTAATGTTTCAGAAAACTATGCTTTAATTGCTTTACAGGGACCATTAGCCCAAACGATTTTACAAAAGGTTACAGAAAAAGATTTAAATGAAATAGAATTTTATAATTTCAGTGACGATGTAAATATAGGCAATATAAATACATTGCTTTCTCGTACAGGTTATACGGGAGAAGATGGCTTTGAGCTATATTTTGATAGTAATTTAGCTGAAGAAATGTGGGATTTGCTTCTAGAAGTTGGCAAAGACAATGGATTGATACCTGCAGGTTTAGGTGCCAGAGACACTTTAAGATTTGAAGCATCCTTGCCACTTTATGGTCATGAATTAGATGAGAATATAACTCCTCTTGAGGCCGGGCTTGGTTTTTGTGTAAAGCTAAACAAAGATGATTTCATAGGCAAGGAACAATTAGCTAAACAAAAATCAGAAGGTCTCAAAAGAAAAACAGTTGGATTTGAAATGATTGACAGAGGAATACCAAGAAGTAATTATGAAGTATATGCAGAGGGGAAAAAAGTAGGACACGTAACAACAGGAAGTTATTCACCTACTTTAAAGAAAAATATAGGATTAGCTCTTATAGATTCTTTATATACTAAGGAAGGTACAGAAATAGAAGTTGTTATAAGAAACAAAAATTTAAAGGCTAAAGTAATTAAAAAGCCATTTTATTCTAAGAAGTATAAAAAGTAAAGTAAGTTCTATTTTTGTAAATGATATTGTAAATAAACTGAATTAAATAAAATATAATGGGTATCAATATTACGGAGACATGATATCTAAAAACAATACATGGAGGAAATTATGAAATTATTGGAAGATTTAAAGTATGTTGAATCACATGAATGGGTGAGAGTAGAAGGAAATAAGGCGTATATAGGAATTACTGATTATGCACAGGACAAATTAGGCGATGTTGTTTATGTTGAAGTGCCTGATGTTGGAACTGTAGTTGAAGCAGGAGACCAGTTTGTTGTTCTTGAATCAGTTAAGGCAGCTTCTGACGTTTATGCTCCTATTTCTGGAACAGTTGTAGAAGTAAATGAAGAATTAGAAGATAATCCTGCATTAATTAATGAGTCAGCATTTGAAGCATGGATTGTAGCTATAGATATGAGCATACCAACTGAAGTAAACAGGCTCTTATCTTCTGAAGAATACGCACAAATATACGAATAGAGGGGTAATTATGGCAAGGTATATTGGAAACACCAATGATGACCGAGAACAAATACTGAAAGAAATTGGATATAAGGATATAAATTCTTTGTTTAAAGCAGTTCCGGATTCAGTAATGTTAAAAGAAAGATTGAATATACCGGAAGCTTTGTCAGAAATGGAGCTTGTAAAAAAAGTAAAAGCGCTATCTAACAAAAACTTTAACACAGATGACTATGCGTGTTTTAGGGGTGCAGGTGCATATGACCATTACATACCTTCTCCCATAGACCAATTAGTACTTAGACAAGAATTTTATACATCATACACACCATATCAGCCTGAAATAAGCCAAGGAACACTGCAGGCTATATTCGAATATCAAACAATGATAAGCGAATTAACAGGGCTTCCTGTTGCCAATGCATCCATGTATGACGGTGCCACTTCTGTAGCAGAAGCCGCTGTAATGTCCTGTGAAGCAACTAGGAGAAACGAAATATTAATAGCAAATACTGTTCATCCGGAAAGCCGACAGGTTTTAAAGACATATGCCAAATTTAGAAATATGACTGTAAAAGAAATATCATATAAAGATGGACAAGTAGATTTAGATGATCTCAGTGCGAAAATTAGTAAGGATACAGCAGCAGTAATTGTACAAAATCCAAACTTTTTCGGAATAATTGAGCAGGTTGAAGCAATAGCTGAAATAACTCATAAAAACAAAAGCCTTTTGACTGTAAGCGCAGACCCTATATCATTATCAATATTAAAAAGTCCCGGAGAAATGGGAGCAGATATAGCTGTTGGTGAAGGACAGCCGCTTGGAAATGCACTTAGCTTTGGGGGACCATACTTAGGTTTCATGGCTGTTACAGAAAAGTTAATGCGTAAAATGCCGGGAAGAATTGTTGGCCAAACTCAGGATAAAGAGGGACGAAGGGGATTTGTTCTTACACTTCAGACCAGGGAACAGCATATAAGAAGAGAAAAAGCAACTTCTAATATTTGTTCTAACCAAGCTTTAAACGCATTGCAAGCAAGCATGTACTTAACATTTATGGGTAAGGAAGGACTTAAAAAGGTTGCAAAACTTTGTCTTAACAAATCTCACTATGCTTACAATGAATTAATTAAAACAGGTAAATTTAAACCCATATTTACAGCACCATTTTTTAAGGAGTTTGTTTTAGAAAGTGAAAAGTCTGTAAATGAATTAAACGAAAATTTGCTTAAGAATAATATAATCGGCGGTTATGACATAGAGAAAAATTATCCTGAGCTAAAAAATGGATATCTAATAGCGGTAACAGAAAAGAGAACTAAAGAAGAAATAGATGCATTAGCAAGAAAGGCAGGTGAGTAATATGCAATTAATATTTGAAATAAGCAAAAAAGGAAGAAAAGCATATTCACTTCCTGAATGTGATGTGCCAGATGTATCAGCAGATGTGTTAGACAGCAAATATTTAAGAAATGATGCCCCTGAACTTCCAGAAGTTAGCGAACTTGACGCAGTTCGTCATTTCACACGAATTTCTCAAAGGAATCACGGTGTTGATTCAGGATTCTATCCTTTAGGTAGCTGTACAATGAAATATAATCCTAAAGTAAATGAATTAGTGGCAAGATTTGACGGGTTTGCAAAAATTCATCCTTATCAGGAGGAAAAAACCGTCCAAGGTGCCTTGGAATTAATGTATGATCTTGGGGGTATGCTTTCTGAAATAACAGCCATGGAAGAATTCACTCTTCAGCCTGCAGCAGGAGCTCATGGTGAACTGACAGGTTTAATGATAATGAAATCTTACCATCAAAAGAGAAATGACGAAAAAAGAACGAAAATAATAGTTCCAGATTCAGCTCACGGAACAAACCCTTCATCTGCAGCAGTTGCTGGATTTGATGTAGTTGAAATAAAATCAAATGACAAAGGTTTGGTTGATATGGAAGCATTGAAGACGGCAGTCGGTGACGACACAGCTGGATTTATGCTTACTAATCCAAATACCTTGGGGTTATTTGATGAGAATATTTTAGAAATATCTAAAATAGTTCACGATGCCGGAGGTTTGATGTATTATGACGGAGCCAATGCCAATGCAATTTTAGGTATATCAAGACCAGGAGATATGGGTTTTGATGTAGTGCATTTAAACCTTCATAAAACATTTAGCACTCCTCATGGAGGAGGCGGTCCCGGAGCAGGTCCTGTGGGAGTAAAAAAACATTTGGCAGAATTTTTACCTCTACCCGTTATTTCTAAAAAGCTTGATGAATATTACATGGATTATGACAGACCTTTTTCAATAGGCAAGGTGAAATCAGCTTACGGTAATTTCGGCGTCTTAGTAAGAGCATATGCATATATTTTAAGTATGGGTCCCGATGGACTTAAAGAAGTAGCTGAAAATGCTGTTTTAAATGCAAACTATATGGCTTACAAACTAAAGGATAAATACTTTATGCCATTAGATACGGAATGTATGCATGAATGTGTCTTATCTGGATCCTGGCAAAAAGAAAAAAATGGAGTGTCAACTCTTGATATTGCTAAAAGACTGTTGGATTTCGGATTTCATCCACCAACAATATATTTTCCAATGATTATTCATGAAGCTATGATGATTGAGCCTACTGAATGCGAATCAAAAGAAACATTGGATGAATTTATTACTGTTATGAGGCAAATTGCTGATGAAGCAGAAAATAATCCGGAGTTAGTAAAAACAGCACCTCATACAACAGTTATTAGTAGGTTAGATGAAGCTACAGCAGCAAGGAAGCCGGTGCTTCGTTACAGCAGGTTAACATAATTTTAAATATGTAAACTAAAATGAAATAGTAGGGGACAATCCTTTTAGGTGTGTCCCTTTCCTATTAACCATACCTCCCTTGGACCTCCCTTGAATAATTAATTGACATCATTAATAATTTTTGATAATCTAATATAAAATAAAGACATAAGTAGGAGAAAAAAATGATATTAATAGTTGATTTTGGTGCACAGTATAGTCAGCTTATTGCAAGAAGAGTAAGAGAAGCTAATGTTTATTGTGAAATAGTTCCATATACATATACAATTGATGAAATTAAAGAAAAAGCACCTAAGGGGATTATACTTTCAGGAGGTCCTGCAAGTGTTTATGTGGAAAAGGCTCCTAAAATATCAAAAGAAATATTTAGTTTAGGAGTGCCGGTTTTAGGCATATGCTATGGAGGTCAGTTCATAGCTCAGGAATTCGGAGGGAAAGTAAGAAAAGCCGATTTTAGAGAATATGGCAGAGTAAAGTTAAATATTCTTACCGATGATAAATTATTTAAAGATATTGAACAGAATTCCCTTTGCTGGATGAGTCATACAGATTTTATTGAAATTGCACCTGAAGGATTTGAAATAACTGCAAGTTCAGAATCATGCCCTGTTTGCGCTATGAGAAATGAAGAAAAGAAGATTTATGCAGTTCAGTTCCATCCTGAGGTTGAGCATACTGAAAAAGGAAGAGAAATAATCAACAACTTCCTGTTCAATGTATGTGAAGTAAATGAAGACTGGGATATGGGAAACTATGCTAAAGATTCAATAGAAAAAATAAAACAACAGGTTGGAAATAAAAAAGCCCTCTGCGCTCTATCAGGAGGAGTTGATTCATCAGTTGCAGCAGTTATGGTTCACAAAGCAATAGGCTCTAATTTAATTTGTGTATTTGTTGATCATGGTCTTTTAAGAAAAGATGAAGGAGACCAGGTGGAAAAAGTATTCAAAGAAAAGTTCAACATGAATTTAATCCGTGTCAATGCTCAGCAAAGATTCTTAAGCAAACTATCAGGAGTTACAGATCCTGAAACAAAGCGTAAAATAATAGGTAATGAATTTATACGTGTATTTGAAGAAGAAAAGCAAAAGCTTAAAGGAAAATTTGGACATATTGATTATCTAATTCAGGGTACAATTTATCCAGATGTTATAGAAAGTGGAACAGCCACGGCTTCAGTAATCAAAAGCCACCACAATGTTGGAGGACTTCCAGATGATGTAGACTTTGAACTATTAGAGCCGTTACGTCAGCTATTTAAAGATGAAGTTCGACAAGCCGGAAGAGAATTAGGGATACCGGAAGAAATAGTAGAAAGACAGCCATTCCCAGGCCCTGGACTTGCAATCCGTTGTTTGGGAGAAGTAACAGAAGAAAAATTAAAAATAATTAGAGAAGCAGACTTTATATTCAGAGATGAAATAAAAAAAGCCGGTCTTCAAAACAAAATATGGCAATACTTTGCAGCACTTCCTAACATCAGAAGTGTAGGCGTTATGGGTGACGAAAGAACATACTCTCATACTGTAGCCCTTAGGGCAGTAAACTCAACAGACGGCATGACATCAGACTGGGCAAGAATACCATATGATGTGTTGGAGAAAGTAAGTAATAGAATAGTTAATGAAGTAGATAATGTAAATCGTATAGTGTATGACATCACATCAAAACCACCAGCAACTATCGAATACGAATAGATAATATCCCGAAAGTTCATAAGGATTTTCGGGATTTATATTAAGTAATAAAAATATTAGCAAATTTAGATAGTTCCCATTTAGGTCAAATCAGGGAAAGGAATGTGCAACAGCCGCATTATCTCCTTTTGTGTTTCATAAACTCTCTCAGCGATGAAATCTATAAATGGACGGTCGTCTCTATGAGCTAACTCTAAAAAATTAATATAATCCTGACGTAGAATTGGAGGGATTATCGCTAACATATAACCATCCTGAATTAGAGTTGTATTCATTAAGAGCCGAGAAACCCTTCCATTTCCGTCAATAAAGGGATGGATAAAAACAAATTGTTTGTGAAGTAGGGCAGCAAATTCTACCGGATGGAATTTGTTTCTGTTAGATGCAGCCCATGCAAATAACTCATCCATCTCGTCAGCGATACGATCAGGCTTGCTTAGCGGATACTTTGATCCTGTAATAAACACCTGCTTATCACGATATTTGCCGGCATAGGATTCATCAATATCACGATAGAACATTCGGTGCATGGTCAATGTATCAGCCTCAGTTATTTGCCGAGAGTGAAGCAGAGAGAACATAAAGTCATAGGCTTGTGCATGCCCAAGTGCTTCAAACGTATCACGAAGAGGTTTTCCTCCGGCGGTTAGCCCATCTTCTAACAACACCTTTGTTTCTGTCTCAGTCAGGGTATTACCTTCAAGTGCATTAGAGGACCATGTTAGACCCACACGGTAATATGCTTTGATTTCTTTCAACATGTGCCCTTCGAAAGGGCGAACTTCATTTATTGCAGCTTGATAACGGTCAATCTTTTCAACTAACTTCATTTGATGAACCACCTTCCTAAAATTGTGATTTATAACTATTTTATTGTATATACAAATCTTTCGATTTATTAATTAATATTCCACTTTCTCGCCATTTGGTAATTCAAAGATACCAATATATTTACATCCCGACACCGTTACGCAAACCTTATAAAACCCTATAATAACATTATAAAAGTTTATGTTTACTTCCCTGTTCGACGTGTCCGATTTTGTATTCCTAAAAGGGTATACTACTTTCGTTTGATATAACACTCCAAGGGCGTAAATTC
>DATESJ010000016.1:0-2584 GCA_035270885.1 Sedimentibacter sp.
ATATAACCAATCCATCATTTAGCGTGAAAAATAATCAGGTTTTTGCACAGACAGTATATGGGACACATATAAAAGGAAATGACACAAATTTCTACAGAGATTATGGAAATGGTTTAGCTTTTATAAGATGGAAAGATAATGGATATATAATAGATGTTAAGAATTTTCCTACAAATGCAACAGGAAATAGATTAGGAGCTAAAAACACTGTAGTAAATAATAATGGAGATATGATATTAACAGGAATGTTTAATAACAGTATTGACTTTGGTAATATACAATTAACATCAGGAGGTAATAGTACAGCATATATTGCAAAATTTAATGATCCATCTTTTATAGTACCATTTGAGGGAGGAGATACTCTAAACGACCAAGAGCCAATAACAAGTTTAGATTATGTTGTTGGTTTAACAGATAATCAAATAATAATTTCCCCTAACCCAACAAAAGACTTTGTAAATATTATTTCAACAAATGAAAGAATAAACTCCTATACATTATATAATATGGGTGGACAAATAATTATAAAGAGTGAAAAGATAAAAACTAAAAGTGAAAAGATAAATCTCTCCAACCTCCCAAAAGGGGTTTATGTTATAAAAGTTATTACTGATAAGAATAGTTATACTCGTAAGGTAATTAGAAATTAAAAAATTAAACACAAATACAATATGAAAAAGCTAATAACATTAATTGCAATAACAATAGTTTCTTTTAATCTTTACTCCCAACAATGGGCAAAGAGTTATACTGGAGCTGAGGAAGATGCTACTTCTTTTTTCAATACTGTTTATAATACTGCTTGTGACTCTCAAGGCAATACTTATTTCGTTGGAACTTTTGGAGAAGGAGCAACTTTTGATGGAATACCTCTATTAGATGCTCAGCTCTATAATAATGCTCAATCTCTTGTTGTAGCAAAGCTTGACCCAAATGGAAACATGTTATGGAGAAAAGCAATAAAGAACTGGAGTAATTATAATGTTTGGCCTGCCAATAATTTGAAAATAGTTGGAGATACTTCAATTGTTTTTCTTGTTTCACAAATGATGTTGCCTTTGAATAATAATTCATATTTTTTATACTATTTAGATACCTTAGTAAGGGTTCCTCAAGGAGAAAATTATTATCCTGACTATCCTTTTTCAGCTCTTGATGGATACTCGGGAAGTATGCTAATAACATTGGATTTAGATGGCAACTTAATAAATAATCACTTTTTACAAATAGCACTTCTTGATAGCAATAATCATAAAGTTAATAGCAGTTATTTAATTGATATACAAGGGACATTTGATATAGATAAAGACGGATATATATATGTATATACACGAACATTGGCATTATATTCAAATACTATTATAGATAGTTTACAAATAATTGCAGATAAAGAAAGGGAATTTGGTCCATTTAATATTCCGTTTGTTGAAAACCTAACTTTATTTAAGTTTTCACCTAATTGTCAAGATTTGATTTGGGCAAGAAGTTTGACTATAGATACAGTATCATATGGAGGAGATATTGTAAGTTTTATGCCCTATGCGAAAGGAATAGATATTGACAGCTTTGGATATATATATATAACAGGATTTTTAGAAGTATATAGAGATATATTTAGAGAAGGTTATGGAGACTCTACACGTTATACTGATGTTATAGTTAATCCAAATAACCCCAATAATAAAATAAGGATAGCACCTAAAGATTCTCATACAGGTTTTATAGTAAAGTATAGTAGTGATGGAGAAGTTATGTGGACAAATCAAATGTATGGAAAATCTTATGAAGCAACAGATGTTGCTCCATTTTGTGATATATCTAATGTTGTAGTTTCAGAAGAGAATAATGCAGTTTATTTTCTTGGTTATGGAGCATTTCTTAATCCAGTATATGGAGGAAGTTTATTTTTTGAAGACAGCATCCCACTTAGAAAATATCATGATAGTACAACTAATGAATTATTTTTTGCTAAATTGAATAAAGAAACTGGAAGATACATTTCTCATGGAATAGCTCCTTCTGCTTACAGCACAGCCTCTGGATATAATTATTTTCTAACTAATCCATCATTTACAATAAAAAACAATCAGGTTTTTGCACAAACAATATTTGGTAAACATATAAAAGGAAATGACACAAATTTCTACAGAGATAATGGAAATGGGTTAGCTTTTATAAGATGGAAGGATAATGGATATATAATAGATGTTAAGAATTTTCCAACAAATGCAACAGGGAATAGATTAGGAGCAAAGAATACAGTAGTGAATGATAATGGAGATATGATATTAACAGGAATGTTTAATAATAGTATTGATTTTGGGGATATACAATTAACATCAGGTAGTAACAGTACAGCATATATTGTAAAATTTAACGATCCATCTTTTATAGTACCATTTGAGGGAGGAGACACATTAAATGACCAAGAGCCACAATCATTAAACGATATTTCAATTCAAAAAGAAAATGAAATCCTAGTTTACCCCAACCCAACCAAAGACGAAGTATATATAAGAACAAAAGGAGAGCAAATAAACTCTTATTTCCTTTGTAATATTAGTGGACAACTTCTCTTAAA
>DATESJ010000017.1:0-4397 GCA_035270885.1 Sedimentibacter sp.
TTGCATCATAATCTCCTTGAGTGTCACCAATATATACTGCCTTGTCTAAATTGTTTCTGTCTATTATTGATTTTATGTTTTCGCCTTTAGGTCTTTTTGTTCTACCAGCATTTTCGAAATCTAAAAAATATTTTCCTAAATTATGATATTCTAAAAAGGTTTCTATATATCCTTCTTGACAATTACTAACTATGAACAGTTTATATTATAATAATTAATTAATTTAAAACCTATGATTATACTCTAAGGAGTAAAATCATAGGGTTTTTTATATGACCAATAATAATCAATTTATTGTAAAAAAGAGGATTGTATTTGAATAAAAATTGTGCCACCAAAGGTATAAAATATAAAAGAACAAAATTATATCCAATAGGGGGATAAAGTGAAAAAATATTATAACACATTGAAAGTATTCATTATTGTATTTGTTTTAATCTCTTTAATCATAACACCTACGTACGCTTGGGAAACTGAGCCGGTAAAGACGTATGCAGATGACAATGTCACTATTAAAGCTGATGATTATTTAAACTTACAGGAATATCGTGGTCAAGGTGAAATTGTTCTTAATTTAATAGTTATGGGTAGAGTAAATGGCAATGTATGGGGCACTGGCATATACACTGACGATTCAGATGTATCTAGAGCAGCTGTACATGCTGGTATTGTAAAGGTTGGTGAAACAAAGACTGTTGAAATAACTATTCTCCCAGGGCAAAGCTCATATGTTGGCTCTATACAAAATGGTATTGAATCATATGATCATGCCGAATATGAAGGAAGCTTTAAATTTAATGTTGGTACCGAAACTATAGTAACGCCTCCAGCAACATCAGGTGATATTATCACAATTGATGATGTTTACTATTTGAATTTATTGGACTACCGTGGCCTTGGTGAAATTATTCTAAGTGTAGAAGTTACTGGTACAACAGATGGAAACGTATGGGGAACAGGTGTATATACAGATGATTCTGGTATACCTAAAGCAGCTGTTCATGCTGGTATTGTTAAGCTTGGTGAGACAAAGAGGGTTCAAATTACTATTCTTCCTGCACAAATATCATTTGAAGGTACTACAAAAAATGGTATCGAATCTTATGATTATGGTGGAGCTGATGGAAGTTTTAAATTTAATGATGATGTTCAAGCTACAGATAAACCAACACCAACACCAACACCAACTCCTCCCTCAAAATCGGATGAAAGTTTAAGCTCAGAGGTATTTGCAGAAGGTGTAATTATGTCATGGCAAACTAAAGGAGTGCTTGGTTATCGCTTATTCAGATCAAATACAGAGAATGATTTAGGGGTTTCAGTTACAGATTTTTATATTACAAGTAATTCGTATGCTGATGTTAATGTAGAGCCGAATACTACTTATTACTACACAATTAAACCTGTGCTTGCTGAAGCTGACCCAGTTAATGGTGTAAATGAAGTATTAGGAGATGTGATAGGAAAATTCACAATAACAACAGGAAGTAATATTACAAAATCAGAAAATACAAAGAGTTTTATAGTGCTACAAATTGATAATCCAAATATGAGTGTTAATGGAAAATCCCAGGAAATAGATCCAGGTCGTGGGACTACCCCTATAGTTGTTTCATCGCGTTCAATGGTTCCTATTCGTGCAATTGTAGAAGCTATGGGTGGTACAATTGGCTGGGATAATAGTACTCAACAAATCACATTAACAGCCAACGGGAATACGGTGAATATGTGGGTTGGAAAAAAAGAAATAACAGTAAATGGAGTAAAACGCGAAATAGACGTAGCACCACTTATTCAAAATGGACGTACATTTGTACCAATACGTTTTTCCGCTGAGAATCTAAATGCAAAAGTAGATTGGATTAACAGTACAAGAGAGGCTGTTATAACTTATGAAAAACTAAAATAACACTTTAAATGATGTAAAAATCCCTGTGTCTCAACAAAACTAGAAACGCCTATAGATTCAGGAATACTAACATCTTAGGAACCAGATGAAAATTTAGTGGGCTGCCCATATTATAATAGGGCAGCCTTATTTTTTTCAATGTCTCATTCTTATAAAGGATTTATAACCTGTGTAACTGTTCCAAAATCATAACCTAATTCTCTTAAACGTGTTATCATTGTCTGTAGTCCTTGAAGCGTATCGGGTGCTGACTGATGTAATAAGATAATTGCTCCAGGCTCTGCATTATTTACTACCCTGTTGACTATTGCATCAGCTCCTGGATTTTTCCAGTCCAAGGAGTCTATAGTCCACATAATAGTTACATAGCCAAGGGAAGCCAATTGGTTTAGAATTGCTTGTGTATATTCGCCATATGGCGGTCTGAACAAATATGGATCCTGACCTGTAATATTCCTGATAAGAGCTTCAGTCCTAACAATTTGGTTTCTTACTTCTTCCATTGTAAGCAGAGGCATATGAGGGTGGGTATAGCTGTGATTTCCTATTTCATGACCTTCAGCTGCTATTGCCCTTGCCAAATCAGGATAATTTATTAGCCAAATTCCTGATAGGAAAAATGTTGCCTTAATATTGTTGTTTCTTAGTATTTCAAGTAATTCGTATGTTTGGTTATCACCATAAGTGGCATCAAATGTTAAAGATACCATTCTTCTATCTGGATTTCCTTTATAAATAGCTACAGCATTTTCTGGAATTGTGATCGTAATAACCATTCCGGGAACTAAGCTGCTGGGTTCTAACCCTGGATTAGCGTTTAAAATTGACTGAGATGTTGTTCCAAATCTTGCAGCAATTTTGTATATTGTATCTCCAGGCAATACGGTATATCTTATTATGCCCGGTGAAATAGGCTGAAATGGATTTACAGCTTCTATTGGTAATATTATTTTCATGCCTGGATAAATTAACGAGGGATCTGCTATATTGTTTAATGCTAAAATACTTTGTATGCTTACTCTGAACAAGAGAGAAATAATATATAAGGTATCGCCTGGCTGCACAGTATAAATAAGGCTTCCGGGTGGGGTTTCCATATATTCCTCTTCAACAGGTATTAATATAACAGAACCAGGATATATCAAATTTGGATTTGTAATATTATTTGCATCTATAATTCTTTGTATGGTACTTCCATATTGACGTGCAATACTATAAAGTGTATCACCGGGTTGTACTGTATATATTATTTGAGTCATAATAATCCTCCTATTCTTTATTTATTATAATATTCCAATACTATAACAAAGTGATAGATTATAGGAGATTGAAGACAAAAAAAGAGATGGTCATTTTTATTTTGAAAAACCATCTCTTAAAACTTCTTATATAAATAATAAAAGGCTAACTGCCATAACAGCCATGCCGGCTATAAGTCCTCCTATGGACAAATGGTGCTCCCCATACTTTTGTGCTGAAGGAAGCAGCTCATCTAATGATATATATATCATAATTCCTGCAACTAAGGCAAAAATTATGCCAAACATCATGTCATTAAGAAATGGCATTAATATTAAGTAACCTACCAAAGCTCCAATTGGCTCTGCAAGCCCTGACAGAAAAGAATACTTGAAAGCTTTTTTTCTATCTCCTGTAGCGTAGTAAATAGGAACAGATATGGAAATTCCTTCAGGTATATTATGTATTGCTATGGCTACGGTTATTGGTATTGCTATTGAAGGCTCTTGAAGGGCTGAAATGAATGTTGCAAGACCTTCTGGAAAGTTGTGAATTCCAACGGCCAATGCTGTAAATAGTCCTGTCCTCATAAGCTTATCATTTGACTGTACATTTGTTTCTTTTATATCTTCAACTTTGTACATTTCATGAGGGTTTTCTTCATTTGGTATTAATTTGTCAATAATAGCTATTAAAAGTATTCCTCCAAAAAAAGCTGCTGTAGTTATCCATGATCCTGTTTTTAAACCAAGTTCAGCCACCAAGCTGTCCTTTGCTTTAACAAGAATTTCTACCATTGATACATAAATCATTACCCCTGCTGAGAAACCAAGGCTGATAGCTAAAAATTTTGTATTAGTTTTCTTAGTAAAAAATGCTAATGCACTTCCGATACCTGTGCTTAATCCTGCAAAAAGTGTTAATCCAAATGCAAATAAAATATTGTTCATTGTTACCTCCTTGTATTGCTATATACCCATTTAATGCATATGTAAACTATGCGTATATTTTCTATATAGTTTTCTTTGGCAATGACATAAATGAATCAACTTAATGATAGCATTATTAATATAAGCAAATCAACTAAAATTGTGTTGAAAATTGAAAAATCTCATCTTGAATTTATATTGCTTGATAAGTTATAAATTGGTATAATTAATGTCAAGATACTAAATTGACTTAATAAATAATATAAAAGGACGGATAAAATGAAAACATTTATAAATGAATGGGTTATTCCTACAATTAT
>DATESJ010000018.1:0-3326 GCA_035270885.1 Sedimentibacter sp.
GATTACAATAGACAAGGCAAAATCACCAGGATTAAGAAAGAGCCTATAGAAGGATTTGTGAAATTAGTCAAAAATATAGATAATGCTGAAGGATTAAGTTTATCTGATGCAGAAATAATTGTAAGTGTGGGAAGAGGCATAGGAAGTGCTAAAAATATTTTGCTTGCTAAAGAATTAGCTGATGTCTTGGGAGGAGCTCTTGGCTCATCAAGGCCAGTTGTTGATTTAGGTTTGATGCCCTATAGTCAGCAAGTAGGACAAACAGGAAAAACAGTAGCTCCAAAAATTTACATTGCTTGCGGTATATCAGGCGCAATTCAACATTTGGCAGGCCTTGCTGATATTGAAACTATAGTAGCAATAAATCAAGACCCGGATGCCCCTATATTTAAGGTAGCTAATTATGGGATAGTGGGAAATGTAAGTGAAATTCTACCTGAACTGATAAAAAAATTGAAAAATTAAAAAAACAATCCTTCATATAGCGAAGGATTGTTTTTTTTATTCAAAGAAACTATACAACTGCTCCATTTGCTCATAAGTAAGCATTCCAATATAACCACCTATTACTTCACCTTTTTTGTTTACAGCAATTGTAGTTGGGTACGAACGAATTCCATAAGTATTTGCAACATTCATATCTTCATCCAATAAAACTGTAAAACTCAGCTTGTTTTCATCCATAAATTCTTGAATCTCTTCTTTGTTTTCACCAACATTGATTGCCAGTAACAAAAGGTCATCCTTGTATGTATCCTGAAGCTTTTGCAAATCAGGCATTTCTATTACGCAAAATGAACATCCGGTATACCAGAAATTTAAAAGGACATTCTTATCTTTCATGTCGCTTAATTTTATTAGAGAATCGTCCATGGACATTAACTCGAAACCCGGTGCCATTACAGGTTCTTTTGATTCTTGTGATTGTTCATTTTGAACTTCCTCTTTGTTCTCATCCTCGATAACATCATTATTGTCTATTGCGGAGCATCCTGTTATTAATAATATCGATAAAATTAAAATAAGTATTTTTTTCATTGCAGTCTCCTTTATAAATTAGCTAATACCCGATTAAATATTTTTTAATCAATAAATCTAACCCCGTAATCAATGGTGCTTGTCATGAAGGCATTGGCATAAATTTCTGTTGCAACTTCATATGCTTTTTTGAGAGTATTATTGTCATTGAAAAGTCCAAATACTGCTGACCCTGACCCCGTCATTATGGAAGATATAGCACCATTGTCAATCATAAATTTCTTAATATTATTGATTTCAGGATGATGTTTTTCCACAACATTTTCTAATGTATTTGCAAGACACATTGCAGTTTTTTCAAAATCATAAGATGATATATATTGAAGTATCTTGTTATCAGAATGTGAATTATAATAATCAGGAGAAAGACTTTTGTAAACAAAGGCTGTCGACATTGAAAACTTGGGTTTAACTATCAATATATTATTCCATATGAATTGATTTAATTCAGTAACCTTGTCACCGATTCCTTCTGCAAGGCAGGTACCTCCCCTTATACAAAAGGGTATATCTGCACCTATATGCAGGCCTAAGTCACACATTTCATCTAATGATAAATTTAGTGTCCACATTTCATTTAACCCCTTTATTACAGCAGCTGCATTCCCACTTCCTCCAGCCAAGCCTGCTTCAGAAGGTATGTTTTTATTAATATATATATGTATGCCTGAATTTATGCCGAAAGTTTCTTTTAGCAACATTGCAGCCTTATAACAGGTATTTTTTTCATTTACAGGTATGGTAATATCGGAACATTCAATTACAATTTTATTCTCATTTAAAGGATTAAGAACAATTTCATCAAAAATATCAATAGATTGCATTACTGTTTTTATAAGATGATAATTATTTTTAAGTTTTCCTTCAATATCTAAAAATAAATTAATTTTTCCGTATGAATATAGTTTTATCATTTATTTTTCCTCTAAGTTTTTCAACATTATATAACAATAATTTTTATTAAACAACAAAACATTTGCAATAAACTTATTTTTTAATAAATTTATGTTTAAAACAAAAAAAGTTGGGTATAAATCTAATAAGAAACAAAATAACTAAGGAAGAGGTGGTTCCCCCAAAAATAGAAGTTGAAATACTAAATGAATAGCACTCGGTTTTCTGGTGTGAAATTGATGAAAACCGAGTGCTATTAATATTATAGAGAAATTTCTTGTTCCTTCAGAGTCTATCGTCTATCCTATAACTAATGTGTATCTCATCATCTTAAAATAAATTCTTTTTAGCAAGTATGAAACCTACTATGCCTGCTGTTGCAACAGACATTCCTATAACTATCCAGAATCCGTATGGAGAACCTGAAAAAGGTAGATTAGCAAAGTTCATTCCAAACAATCCTGAAAAAATTGTGGGGATAGCCATTAAAATTGTAATTGATGTTAATAACTTCATAACTATATTAAGGTTATTTGATATAAGTGAAGCAAATGCATCCATTGTTCCACTTAAAATCCCACTATAAATTGTAGCCATTTCAATGGCTTGCTTATTTTCAATAATTACATCTTCAAGCAAATCTTCATCTTCAGAATATTTTTTGATTATATTAATTCTAAGAATTTTCTCCAAAACTATTTGGTTTGCTTTAAGTGAAGTATTAATATATACCAATGACTTTGTTAAGTCTAAAAGTTGTATTAATTCCTTGTTTTTCATTGATTGATGTAGTTGTTCCTCAATATAATTGCTCATTTTGTCTATTTGCCTTAAATAAAGCAAGTACCTTTGAGCATTTTTATATAGTATTTGATATAAAAAACGGTATTTTTTATATGTGTAGAAAGTACGAATGCTGTTTTTCTCGAATTGATCAAGTACAATTGAATTTTTTAAACATACGGTTATTATGTTTTTATCTGTAATTATAATTCCAAGAGGAAGTGTTTCATAAATAATGTGGTCATCTTGCTTCTCTACATATGGAGTATCCACTAATATTAAAACCTGACCCTCTTCTGTCTCTAAACGAGCACTTTCTTCATCGTCCAATGCTGCTCTTAAAAAGTCTCTTTCTACAGACAGTTCTTTCTCAATAAAATCTAATTCTTCGTTTGTAGGATTAACTAAGTTAATCCATGCACCATCTTCAATTTCTTCTAATTTGAAGAGAGTTTCATCGAGTGATTTGAATATATCAAGCATTTTTCACCTCAATTTAATAATATATTTCCTCCATTACCAAATTAAGTGTGTTATAGTAATAGAGAAGTATTTAGTTAATATGTTTTTGACCTTAGGGACCTCGTCCATTACTTCACATCCTTTTTGAA
>DATESJ010000019.1:0-2791 GCA_035270885.1 Sedimentibacter sp.
TTATGATAAATATGCGAAAAACAAAAATAGTGTGTACAATTGGACCTTCATCACAAGATGAAGGAATATTCAGAGAATTAGTTCTTAGTGGATTAAATGTAGCAAGACTAAACTTCTCACACGGTACACAAATCGAACATAAAGAAAAAATAGATACAATAAAGAAAATAAGAGAAGAATTGAAGTCTTCAACAGCCATAATGCTTGATACAAAAGGTCCGGAAATAAGACTGAAAGACTTTGAAAATGGTCAAGTAGAATTAATTAAGGACCAAGAGTTTATTCTTACAACAAGAGATATCATAGGTAACGATAAAATAGTTGCTGTTACCTATGAGCAATTTCCACAAGATGTTAAGCCAGGTGATAAAATACTTATTGACGATGGCCTTATTAGCATGGAGGCTATTGAAATAATCAATGACACAGATATAAAATGCCTTGTAAAAAATGCTGGAATAATAAAAAATAAAAAAGGAATCAATGTTCCCAACGTTAATATAAATTTGCCTTCACTTACAGATAAAGATATTAGCGATATAAAATTTGGAATAGAGCAGGAAATTGATTATATTGCTGCTTCATTTATTAGAAATGCAGATGATGTAATAGCAATAAGAAGAGTTCTTGATGACGAAAATGCAGATCACATAATGATTATTTCTAAAATAGAAAACAGACAGGGTGTAGAAAATATTGATGAAATAATTGAAGTATCTGACGGAATAATGGTTGCAAGAGGAGACTTAGGAGTTGAAATACCAGCAGAAGAAGTTCCCCTTGTACAAAAAATGCTCATTAAAAAGTGCAACGATGCAGGTAAACCTGTTATTACAGCAACACAAATGCTTGATTCTATGATAAGAAATCCAAGACCTACAAGGGCGGAGGTCTCTGACGTTGCAACTGCAATATTTGAAGGTACTGATGCCATAATGCTGTCAGGTGAAACAGCCTCGGGTTGTTATCCTGTGGAAGCAGTAATAACAATGGCAAGAATAGCTGTTATGATTGAAAAATCTTTGAACTATGATGAATTGCTCACAAGCAAAAACAGCTCAACTCACAGCATAACTGACTCCATAAGTTATGCAACATGCAAGTCCTGTTTAGACTTAAAAGCATCTGCAATTATTTCAGCTACATCATCAGGCTATACTGCAGCAGCTGTATCAAAATTTAGACCAATAGCACCTATTATTGCTGCTACACAAAGTCAAGAGGTTATGAGAAAACTTCAACTTAATTGGGGAGTATATCCCATACAGATTGAAAAACTTTATTCAACAGACCTTATAATCGAAAAATCTGTGGAAAAAGCACTTGAATTAGGTTATTTAAAAAATGGTGATTTAACAATAATAACTGCAGGAGTTCCAGTAGGAGTGTCCGGTAGCACAAATTTACTAAAAATACACATTGTCAGTGAACTTCTATATAAGAAAGTAGGAGTGGGAAAAGAAACTGTATTTGGAACTGCTGTAGTAGCTAATAATGTAAATGATTTAAAAAATAAATTTGATGATGGCGATATAATTGTAATGCACTCCACCTATAAGGAAGTAGTGGAATATATGGAAAGAGCTTCAGCAATAATTGTTGAAGAAGGTGGTCTTACATCTCACGCAATAATTGCCGGCCTTAATTTAGGCAAGGAAGTTATAGTAGGGGCAGAAGACTGTACAAAAAAAATCAAAGACGGTGAATTGTTGACGGTTAACGGCAAACTTGGTGTAGTATACAGAGGCCAAGCCAACATTATGTAACGGAGGAACAATTATAGACAAATATAAAAGCATTTTAAAAATATCACTACCAATATTAATTGTTTTACTGATTATTTTATTAATAGTATTCAGTCCCACAACCTTCAGCTGGGTTGTAAATTCTTTTAAACCTGTAATATATGGACTGATAATTGCATATTTGCTGGATTCTTTAGTTATGCTATTTGTAAAAAAACTTAAAGTAAACAGAGTACAGGGGATATTTTTAACCTGTGTTATTGTAATAGGAATAATCGGGTTTTTAATTTCCAAAATTCTACCGCAGATAGTTGAAAATCTAAGCAATATAACGTCATTTATTATGTCTGGAGATGTAGATATTGCTCAAATAGTAACAGATTTAAGAAATAAAATAGACAATCAATATGTTCAATACATAACAGATTATATTTTGCAGGCAAGCGAATCTATAAGAGAAATTGTAAATAAACTTCTTATACAATTATACAACATAGTCATGTCTTTGATTTCAAATTTAGGTTCAAGTACATTGACATTAGTTACAAGCTTCATCATAAATATTTACATGCTTTCAGAGAAAGAGGATATACTTGCTCGAGGCAGAAGATTTATCCACGCATATTATAATGACAAAAAATCAAGACAAATACTATTAACATTCAGAAATGCAAATAAAATTTTCAAAAGCTTTCTAAACGGCAAATTGCTGGATTCATCAATAGTGGGAGTGGTTTGTGTTATTGCATTTTCCATTGCAAAGGTACCTTACGCCCCATTAATGGGAACATTGATAGGCTTTTTCAATATAATTCCATACTTTGGTCCCATAATAGGCTCTGTTCCTGTTGTTTTGGTATCATTCTTCATCGATCCTCCAAAAGCTTTGACTGCATTAATAATTATAATTATTATACAGCAAATAGACGGTAATTTCTTAGACCCTAAAATTGTGGGAGAAAATGTAGGTGTAAGCCCCTTCTGGATTATTACCAGCGTTACAGTTGGCGGAAATTTATTTGGCATACCCGGCATGATACTTGGAG
>DATESJ010000020.1:0-2328 GCA_035270885.1 Sedimentibacter sp.
TTCAGCATCTGTTGTTTGTTTTACACCATTTGTATCTAAGAAGTCTCTGCTTATATCTAAAATTGTTTTGCCTCTCCATGTCATTTTAAGTCTTCTGTCATCAGTTACTTCTGCAACAACTGTTGACTCAAGATTTTCTTCTTTGGCAAAATCGCAAAATCTTTCTGCATCTTCTTTGCTTACAACAACAGCCATTCTTTCCTGAGATTCAGAAATAGCTAATTCAGTTCCATCCAACCCGTCATATTTTTTAGGTACTAAATCTAAATTTATATTTAATCCATCAGCTAATTCTCCTATGGCAACAGAAACTCCACCTGCACCAAAATCGTTGCATTTCTTTATAAGTGTAGAAACTTCTTGTTTCCTAAATAATCTTTGTATTTTTCTTTCAGTAGGAGCATTTCCTTTTTGCACTTCTGAGCCGCACAACAATATGGATTCCTCAGTATGTTCTTTAGAAGAGCCTGTTGCTCCTCCTAAGCCGTCTCTACCTGTTCTGCCTCCTAAGAGTATGATTAGATCACCTTCTATTGGAGTTTCTCTTATAACATTTTCACGAGGTACTGCAGCAATAACTGCACCTACCTCCATTCTTTTAGCAACATAATCAGGATGATATATTTCATTAACATATCCTGTTGCAAGTCCTATTTGATTTCCGTAAGAGCTGTAGCCTGCAGCAGCTTCTGTTGAAATTTTTCTTTGTGGAAGCTTTCCTTGTAAGGTATCTTCAATCTTTTGTCTTGGATCTGCACTTCCTGAAATTCGCATAGCCTGATATACATAGGAACGTCCTGACAAAGGATCTCTTATAGCTCCTCCAAGGCATGTAGCCGCACCGCCAAATGGCTCAATTTCTGTTGGATGGTTATGAGTTTCATTCTTAAACATTAATAACCATTCTTCATTTTTACCGTCTTTTACCACATCTATAATAATGCTGCATGCATTTATTTCATCAGAAATTTCCAAGTCATCAAGAAGACCGGACTTTCTTAACTCTTTAGCACCTATTGTTGCTAAATCCATTAAAGTGATATCCCTTTGTTTATTTTCATAAACAAATTTTCTGGCATTTAAATATTCTTCGTAGGTTTTCTTAATTTCCTCTGTTATGATTCCTTTTTCAAATTCAACATTTTCTAAAACTGTAGAAAATGTTGTATGTCTACAGTGATCAGACCAATAAGTATCTATAACTTTTATTTCAGTAATTGTTGGGTTTCTTTTTTCAGTATTTTTAAAATATTCCTGACAGAATAATAAATCCTCAGTACTCATAGCAAGACCTATATCAGATCTATATTCTTCTATTTCTTCCTTGGACTTGTTTATAAAATTATTTACTATTTCAACATCTTTAGCTGCCGGGTAATCTTCATCCAAAGTGGACGGTTTAATTAATTCTGCTTCCCTTGAATCTACAGGATTAATCAAATAATCTTTTATTTTTCTAATATCTTCTGAGGATAAATTTCCTGTAAGAACAAAAACTCGCGCATATTTAACAGGAGGTTTCTCTTTTCCCGTAACAATTTGTATACACTGAGCTGCAAAGTCAGCTCTTTGGTCATATTGTCCCGGCAAGTATTCAACAGCAAAAACATGACCATTCAAATCAACATTCTCAAAATAGACAATATCCTGGTTTGGCTCCGTAAAAACAGTTGCAACGCTCCTTTTGAAATCATCATCATCGATATTTGATACATCATATCTGTTTAATATTCTAAGGGCCTTTAATTCATCAATATTTATATTTTCCTTTAAATTATTAAATAAATTTACTGCTTCAGTGTTAAACCCTAATCTTTTTTCTGCATATACTCTTTTAACATCACAGTTCATATATAACCTTCCTTTGTTCTTATTTCAAAGATATAATACCAAAAATAAAACTTAATGTCAACCATTTATCTATAAATTTGGTGATTAAAATTATTTTTCATTCGCCATAATACGAATAATCATTCCATCATCAAAGACATCATTCGCAATTAGAATTCTGGGGACGGACCTTAGAATTCCGGGGACGGACCTTTGAGTTCCCAAAATATTTCAAGGTCCGTCCCTGGAATGACCCAGAGTGACAAAGAATTTCAAGGTCCGTCCCTAAAGTGCCTAAAGTTTAAATAACAGTAACCCTCTGAAGGATTACTGTTATCTTATCAATATTATCTTATTCTATATATTCTTTTGCTTTTTCTTCACCTTTTAGTACCCTGAGAGCACCATAAGCTAAAGCTTCCATTTCATTTTCGCCGGGCATTATTTCTACATGAGATATAAATGAAACTCTGTTTTTTATCATGGATGTAAGCATCT